>NZ_SZVX01000022.1:0-84121 GCF_007210685.1 Dickeya sp. ws52 | reverse complement strand
CCAGCGCCCACACCTTCACCCGCTGCGACGTCTTCACCGCCTTCATCCCTGAACTCCTGCGTTTTGCTGTATGAAAAATTAATAAATAATGAATAAAGCGAATCAGTGACGACATGCCGACATTCAGAACGGATGAAAAGAACGTAGCTGAACGGGATAATTTGCCGTGCTTTATATATGCGCCAACACGCGATTGCGGTATCGACTGCTATGTATTTCCGTCTGAGTGACGGCGAGGAAAAGCAGGAAAGGATGGAGCAAAAGAGGAATCACTACGGAAACCGCGAGCACGTCCTGTTACGCCGATCACATCCATGCAGTAATAATTGGCGTTATGTTAATTCGCTATCTTTTCAAAAACAATACAAAAGATTACAAAACAATTCCAACCAATATACCAGAAAGAAATAAACCAACATTTTGATATTATTTACTATTCTTAGCCGGCAGACGTTTTCTTTTCGGCTTCATGGATTAAAGCAGCAGCGGACTTATCCAACCTACTGAGTGGGAATGAAAACCAGCGGGAATATTACTGACAACGCAACAGCGGCAATGTCATCAGGATGTATTTTTTCCCGCCGACCGGGTGAACAGCATGGAATGCGTGTGGTGATTTTCAGCTTAACCGCTCCGAGGGGAGCGGTGAGCCGTTGCATGGTGCGCCGAGTCAGGCGTAACGAGAAAAAGAGAGATCGTCGTATTCAATCGCCGGTGTTTTACCGGAGATAATATCGGCCAGCAATTGGCCGGAGCCGCATCCCATCGTCCATCCCAATGTGCCGTGCCCGGTATTCAGATACAAATTCTGCAACGGCGAGCGCCCTACCAGCGGCGTACCGTCCGGCGTCATCGGCCGCAACCCGGTCCAGAACGTTGCCTGCTCGACCGGGCCGCAATCCGGATAGAGATCACGCACCACCATTTCCAACGTTGCCCGGCGTTTCTGGTTCAGGGAAAGATCAAACCCGGCGATCTCCGCCATACCGCCAACGCGAATGCGCTGATCAAAACGGGTGATAGCGATCTTATAGGTTTCATCCAATACAGTGGATACCGGTGCCCCGGCCTCGCTGGACAGCGGAATAGTCAATGAATAGCCTTTAAGCGGGTAGACAGGAATATCGAACCATTTTTCCAGTAAACCGCGGGAATAAGAGCCACACGCCATCACGTAAGCATCCGCCGTGATCTTTTCGCCGTTGCAATACACCGCGCCGACTCGCGGCCCTTCCACATCAAGATGCTGTATCACACTGTTAAAACGGAAGGTGACACCCGCCGCAGCCGCCATCGCCGCCAGTTGCCGGGTAAATAGCTGGCAATCGCCGGTTTCATCATGCGGTAACCGCAACCCACCGCTCAGTTTATGACGCACACTCGCCAGCGCCGGCTCGGCACCCGACAGTTGATCGGCTTCCAGCAATTCATAAGGTACGCCGGCTTCTTTCAACACCGCGATATCGCGGTAGGCATTTTCATACTGCTGCGGGGTACGAAACAGTTGCAGCGTACCGCCCTGACGCCCTTCATAGGTAATACCGGTGGCGACACGCAGTGCCTGCAGGCAGTCGCGGCTGTATTCAGCCAACCGGACCATACGTGCTTTATTGACGCGATAATGTGCGTTATCGCAATTCAGCAGCATCTGCCACATCCAGCGCAGTTGCGTAGCAGTGAAATCCGGGCGAATAGCCAGAGGCGCATGTCGCTGGAATAACCATTTAATCGCCTTCAGCGGAATGCCCGGCGCAGCCCAGGGCGCAGAATAGCCGGGAGAAATCTGGCCGGCATTGGCGGCGCTGGTTTCTAATGCCGCTTCCGCCTGCCGGTCAATCACGGTGACGTCATGCCCTGCCTGCGCCAGATACCAGGCAGTACTGACGCCGATAACGCCACTCCCTAAAATCACCACCTTCATTTATTGCTGTTCTCCCTGACCTCTCCGCCAATCCCGCGGAATATGCTGCATAACACGTTAAACACCAAAATAAAAAGCTACTTTAACATGCAGGTATCAATTGTCATCTGTTGCAGATATAGCTTTTATTTATTATGAGAGCGTGAACACAACAACGTAGGATACGTCATAACACCATGCCGCCGCCCAATGCGGCGCGTGGCCCGTTCGCCACACAAAGGTTTCATCCAAGCTACCGATTTCACATCACTTTTCCCAAAATAAGCTACGATTAAATATGCCGACGCAATGAGGTGACGGCAGTTATAGTGAGGGGTGCGCTGATGGCTATATCGACTGATGAGCGGGTGACAAGCCCACAACGTCTGAGTGACGGACCAGACTGGACATTCGATTTGCTGCAGGTCTATCTGGATGAAATTGACCGGGTAGCCAAACTCTATCGTCTGGATACCTATCCCCACCAAATCGAGGTGATTACCTCTGAACAAATGATGGATGCTTATTCCAGCATCGGGATGCCCATCAACTATGCCCACTGGTCATTCGGCAAAAAATTTATCGAAACCGAACAGCGGTATAAGCATGGTCAACAGGGGCTGGCCTACGAAATCGTCATCAACTCCAACCCCTGCATCGCTTACCTGATGGAAGAGAACACCGTGCCGATGCAGGCGCTGGTCATGGCACATGCTTGTTACGGCCACAACTCCTTTTTCAAAGGTAATTATCTGTTTCGCAGTTGGACCGATGCCAGTTCGATTGTCGATTATTTGCTGTTTGCCCGCCAATACATTGCCCAGTGCGAAGAGCGTCATGGCGTCTATGAAGTAGAGAAACTGCTCGACTCCTGCCATGCGTTAATGAATTACGGCGTGGACCGCTATAAACGACCGCAGAAAATCTCGCTGGAAGAGGAAAAACTACGCCAGAAAAGCCGTGAAGCCTACCTGCAAAGCCAGGTCAATGAACTCTGGCGAACGCTGCCGCGTCGTGAACAGGAAACCTCGCCGGAGAAAGCCCGTCGTTTTCCCAACGAGCCACAGGAAAACCTGCTCTACTTTATGGAGAAAAATGCTCCGCTGCTGGAGCCGTGGCAGCGTGAAATCCTGCGCATCGTACGTAAAATCAGCCAGTATTTTTATCCGCAAAAGCAGACCCAAGTCATGAATGAAGGCTGGGCCACATTCTGGCACTACACCATCCTTAATCATCTCTATGATGAGGGCAAACTGTCCGATCGCTTTATGCTGGAGTTTCTCCATAGCCATACCAATGTGGTTTATCAACCGCCGTACAACAGTCCTTACTACAGCGGCATCAATCCGTATGCTCTCGGCTTTGCGATGTTCCAGGACATTAAGCGCATCTGCCAGGAGCCGACGGAAGAAGACCGTTATTGGTTCCCGGACATCGCCGGTAAAGACTGGCTGACGACGTTACATTTCGCCATGCAGAACTTCAAAGACGAAAGTTTCATCAGCCAGTTCCTGTCGCCTAAGGTAATGCGGGATTTTCGTTTGTTTACCGTACTGGATGATGATCACAACAATTATCTGGAGATAGCCGCAATCCATGATGAAAAAGGCTACCAAAAAATTCGTCAGGAACTCTCTTCACAGTACAACCTGAGCAATATCGAACCCAATATTCAGGTCTGGAATGTGGATTTACGCGGCAACCGCTCGCTGACGTTGCGCTATGTGCCGCAAAACCGCGCACCGCTGGATAAAAGCAGCCATGAAGTAATGAAACATGTTTATCGTCTGTGGGGGTTCGACGTCACACTGGAGCAGATGAATGAAGACGGCAGCATCGAGCTTATCGATCGTTGCCCACCACGCAACCCAGCGCTGTAACCAGTCAATTAACCGCAAGAAAAACGGGTAGCCATCAGGCTACCCGTTTCTTTACCAACCGATTCATAACATCAATCAACGACGGCCTTCGGCCAGGTCACGCGGAATGGCGTTCTGCATACTATGCCACAACGCCCCGCTCTCTTTGCCGTACTGACGAATCGCGTCGGGCACTTGTTCGTACAGGCCGTCGCGGCCTAACGACTCCAGACGACGATAGAACGCCAGCGCCGTTTTCCGCGCCTCCGGGTTGGAGAAGTAATAACGTCCCACCCGAATATACAACCCTTTCAGCCCATTGATGATCAGGCCATAGATCGGGTTGCCGGATGCAAAAGCCAATCCGCGAAACACGTTGTAATCCAGTTCAGCATACGCATCCGACGTATCCTGAACAGATTCAGTCAGTTTAAGGATCTCTACCGATTTAGCCGGATGCAGACGAATCGCGGTGCGGATGAAAATCCCGGCGATATTGGTGCGCACCGCCAGCAGATTATCGATCAGTTGGGGGACGCTGTCGTGATCAAGTCGCGCCAGCGTTTCAAGGATATTTAATCCGGAAGTTTCCCAAAAGTTATTGATTTTGGTCGGTTTGCCGTGCTGAATCGTGAGCCATCCGTCACGGGACAGGCGTTGTAACACCTCGCGTAATGTCGTACGCGTCACCCCGATCAACTCAGACAACTCCCGCTCAGCGGGCAAAATTGAACCCGGAGGGAAACGATTATTCCATATACTTTCAATAATATATTCTTCCGCGAATCCCGCCGGACTTTGCGCCTTTATAACCATAAGTTTATATTCCGTAGCGATGTTTACCAGTGAAAGTCAACATCATCATACCAAACGAACCCTACATCACATAGCATAGCAGGACCTGAAAATCTCAATTCGACATAAAAACTGTGACTTAAAGACAATTCCCCGTAAACAAACGCGAATATCCCTCACGATTTACGATAATTTTCTTTAAACACCCTCTCATTGTTAAATTAAATTAACGTTAAAGAAGACATCACCAGCACATCATCACGCCTATATCGTATTTCTTCTGCACGAATGTCCAGGCTCCGCCCCTGAGTGCGGCGCTGCCATACGATTATTTTTAATTATCACTCCCCGCTGTTTTCACCGGACGCCCTATTTTTTATGGCTGGCCGTAAACGCGGGGTTTACTTTTCCCTGGGCATCGCCCTGAATCCTACCGCTGTAGCGCGCTGGCTTATCAGCACCGGCCTGCTATTTTCACTGGCATGACCAGCCCAGATCAAGTATGGCATGTCGCCGTTAATCATATTGAAGTTTTGTTATTGCCGATTCTTATGTTAATGGCAGCCTATGATACCAAACCGTTATTATCTCTGCGCGTATTCGAAATCATGGTATTCCCCCGCCGAACCATTCCAGCAGGCGGGTACGCTGATGCCACTCATCCGCGTAGTTCCACCTTATTTTGCCGCCTATCCGCGACACGGGCGGAAAAGCCGGCCCCCGGCAAAAATGCATCGTTCATCAATACCGGCATGATTGATCAATACCCCCATGCTCTGGAATAAATCGTGTATAGTAGAGGGCGGATTTTGTCACGAAACTGGCTATCCCTCATAGAAAGCGTTAAAAACAGCAGGGTATTTGTTGGCACAGCAGAATCTTCGCTCAGGCGCTGATGCAAGCTCCGTCGGATACCGGCGCCACTCGCGCCGTCGCGGAAAGCGTCAGTAGAACTGACCCGAGATTCAATGAGGGCGGTGAGCACGGTTATCACTGCTCATACTATCGTTTTTAGCATGGAATATTTTTATGTTGCGATTTTTAAACCGTTGCTCCCGTGGTCGGGGCGCCTGGCTTTTAATGGCGTTCACGGCGCTGGTTTTTGAACTGGTAGCCCTTTACTTCCAGTACGTTATGATGCTGAAACCTTGCGTACTCTGTATTTACCAGCGAACGGCGCTCTACGGCGTCATGGCAGCCGGGTTGGTAGGCGCGATAGCGCCGGGTTCTGCACTGCGCTATCCGGCAATCGGGTTATGGATTTACAGTGCCTGGGAAGGGCTGTCGCTGGCCATCAAACACACCAATATCCAGTTGAACCCATCGCCGTTCGTTACCTGCGACTTTTTCGTCAGTTTCCCCTCCTGGTTGCCGCTGGATAAGTGGCTGCCGGCTATCTTTACCGCCACCGGCGATTGCTCCGAGCGCCAGTGGAGTTTCCTGAGCATGGAAATGCCGCAGTGGATGATCGTGATTTTCGGCGCTTATCTGCTGGTTGCCGTGCTGGTTCTGATTGCCCAGCCCTTCCGCCCCAAACGCCGCGACCTGTTCGGCCGTTAAACAGCGATGATACCGGGTCAGGGCTGCTGACCCGGTTTGTCGTCGTGTAACGGCGCATCATGTAACGACGAAAGAAAAAATGGGCGACCTCATCGTTACCGCCGTCAGTCCTCTCTAGCGCGATAACCCGCGCTCATCGCTGCCGATATCCACGCCTATCTGGCCCATTCCGGTTTGTTTAAGATGTGGTCTTGCCAGTCCACCACGTCACTTTCACGCACGGCGATATAGCGTACCGAGATTCTTTGCTGATGCATCGCCGATTTCGAGCCCGACAGCAACGGGTGCCAAGGTTGCAGCCCTTTTCCCTCGTGTATTAAGCGATAAGCGCAGGTTTCCGGTAACCAGTCAAACGACAGCAGATTTTCTCGCGTCAGCTTGATGCAATCCGGCTCATATTCAAACCGGCGCGCATAATTACGGCACTGGCAGCTTTTAATGTTCAGTTGATTACAGGCTACATTGGTGAAATAGAGTTCATCCGTATCTTCATCGATCAGCTTATGCAGGCAGCAACGACCACAGCCGTCACAGAGCGCCTCCCATTGCTCGTCCGACATTTGCTCCAGCGTGTGAGTTTCCCAAAAGGGTTGTTGAGTCATAACAGCTATTCCGATGATAAACAGAGAAGTCTGGCTGCGTATTGTAAAGGGGGATGAGGTGGGATACCACCCGCAGCAGCGCCGCGGGCGGCGGCAGAGTCAAATAACGTGGGTCGTCAATGTACGATCGTTAAGCGTGATGGTTAATGCATCGCCAGGCTGCAACGGCCCCACACCTTGTGGCGTGCCGGTCAGGATAATGTCGCCGGCGCGCAGGGTAAAAAAGCGGCTCATATAGGCTATCAAGGGCAGAATCGGCGTAATCATGTCGCGTGTATTGCCTTGCTGACGCACGTCGCCATTGACGTGAATACCCAATTCCGCTTGCTGCGGGTCGCCAAATTCAGCCACCGGAATAAATCCGGATACCGGACAGGAGCCATCAAACCCCTTCGCCTTTTCCCACGGTTGGCCCGCTTTTTTGAACCCGGCCTGCAAATCACGCAGCGTTAAATCCAGCGCCACGCCATAACCGGCAATCGCCCGGGCGACACGCTCTTCGTTTGCCTGCTTGAGCGGCGTGCCGATCAGCACCGCCAGCTCAACCTCGTGATGTACCGAACCCAGTTCTTTAGGAATCGCCACCGGTTGACGCAAATCGCACAGCGCGGTTTCAGGCTTGATGAACAGAACCGGTTCCGCCGGCTTGGCGCTACCCATTTCACGGATATGTTCGGAATAGTTACTACCGACGCACACCACTTTATTGACGGGAAAATCCAGTAACGCGCCCTGCCAGTCTCTATGTTGATACATGTACCCTCTCCTGACCTTTCTGTTAACGGATGGCGCCGGCCCGCCGTAGCAGGCGGGACATCGCCAGCCCATCATACCGGCATCGTCATCAAAAAAGTAAGCATGATTGATGAACAACAGTATCCAAAATTTATCATAACCCCCGCATTACCTTTTGCGACCGCCATCGGTATACCAGACGAAGAAAGGAATTATGCGGGATGGTTGAAAATAGGTTTATTTACCAGGTGGAACAAATACACCTGTATATAAATCAGTATCAGAAAAAATAGCATCAATAATATTAAAGCATTGGCCGGTTTATTCCTAACACCCCTGTATTAAAAAACAGCGGCCAATTCCCGTTGCGGCATCAAACATTATCTGAAAAATAATTCGGGTATTATTTTTTTACACTTGCCTGCAGTTCATCCCATAGATTTTCCGGCGGCGGCGGCAACTGCAGATAAAAACCCTGATCACTAAGCATCTGTTTTACTTTTTCAATATCTGCTGACGCCAGTTTTTTACTGCCATCAAGCGGTAATATCATCACCAGATGCGGCTGACCAAAACTTTTCATCAGTTCCTCGGGAACGCGGGAAAAGTCGTCTTTTTTTTCGACATAAAGATATGTTTGCTCGCGTCTGGAACTTCTGTAGATCACACAATACATGTTTTTTACTCTGAACTAAGATAATGGTGTCTTGCCTGTATTTTCATGTGACTATAACATGCTTGGAGCGCTCTGGAATATCATGCCTTAAATGTTACTCTGGGGATTTAAAGATGCTGAAACTGAGTCAGGACAGATGTCACAAACGCCAATTGAGTTGAAAGGCAGCAACTTTACCTTATCCGTTGTTCATCTGCATGATGCACAGCCCGATATTATTCACCAGGCCCTACGGGAAAAGATCGAACAAGCGCCCGCGTTTCTCAAAAATGCGCCGGTCGTTGTCAATGTTTCGACGCTGTCCGCTGATGCTGACTGGATTAAGCTTCAGCAGGCGATTACCGATGCGGGTCTGATAGTCGTAGGGGTAAGTGGGTGTGATGACGAGCAACTCAGGCACGTCATCGCCAAGGCGGGGCTTCCGCTATTACGTGAAGGTAAATTGCGTGAAGGTCAATTACGCGAAGGCAAGGACCGCCGGACAACTCAGCCTCCGGCACCGGCTGCCACACCGGTTAAAACCCGGGTGATCAACACGCCCGTCCGTTCCGGACAGCAAATTTATGCCCGCGACTGTGATCTTATCGTCACCAGCCATGTCAGTGCCGGTGCCGAAGTGATTGCCGACGGCAATATCCATATTTACGGCATGATGCGCGGCCGCGCGCTGGCAGGCGTTTCTGGTGATGTCGACAGCCAGATCTTCTGCACCCAGTTGGCCGCCGAGTTGGTGTCGATCGCCGGACGTTACTGGCTTAGCGATCAGATACCGGAAAATTATTTCGGGAAGGCGGCGCGCCTGAAACTGAGTCCGCCTGACCATGTTCTGACCATACAACCTCTAGACTAGGCCCTTGAAAGGAATTATTTATGGCACGCATCATTGTTGTTACTTCAGGTAAAGGGGGCGTTGGCAAGACCACTTCGAGCGCGGCCATTGCTACCGGTTTAGCCCAAAAAGGCAAGAAGACGGTTGTCATCGACTTTGATATCGGTCTGCGTAACCTTGACCTGATCATGGGATGTGAGCGCCGGGTCGTGTATGACTTTGTGAATGTCATCCAGAACGATGCAACGCTGAATCAGGCGCTGATCAAAGATAAGCGTACCGAAAATCTGTACATTCTGCCGGCGTCGCAGACCCGCGATAAAGACGCGCTGACCCGCGAAGGCGTTGAGAAAGTACTGAACGATCTGGCCGAGATGGAGTTCGATTTTATTATCTGTGACTCCCCTGCCGGTATCGAAACCGGTGCGCTGATGGCGCTTTACTTCGCGGATGAAGCCATCATTACCACCAACCCGGAAGTCTCGTCAGTGCGCGATTCCGACCGTATCCTCGGCATTTTGTCCTCCAAATCTCGCCGGGCTGAACAAGGTCAGGACCCGATCAAAGAACATCTGTTGCTGACCCGTTATAACCCCGGCCGCGTTAGCCGTGGCGACATGCTGAGCATGGAGGACGTGCTGGAAATTCTGCGTATTCCGCTGATCGGCGTTATTCCGGAAGACCAGTCGGTATTACGCGCATCCAACCAGGGTGAACCGGTCATTCTGGACACGGAGGCTGATGCAGGTAAAGCCTATGCGGATACCGTCGATCGTCTGCTGGGAGAAGAACGGGCTTTCCGTTTTATTGAGGAAGAAAAGAAAAGCTTCCTGAAACGACTCTTTGGGGGGTAAATCATGGCGTTACTTGATTTCTTTTTGTCCCGCAAAAAAACGACAGCCAATATCGCCAAGGAGCGGCTACAGATTATTGTCGCGGAGCGACGCCGTGGGGATAGCGAACCGCACTACCTGCCGCAACTCAAGCGCGATATTCTGGAAGTCATCTGTAAATACGTGCAGATTGACCCGGAAATGGTCACGGTACAGTTGGAACAAAAAGGCGACGACATTTCCGTGCTGGAGCTCAACGTGACGCTACCGGAAGCCGACGAACCTACGCCGCCGCCCGTCACGCCTGCCGAAAAATAATCACGTTTTTCTCAGGAAACGGTTTCAGTTGCCGCCTTTGTCTACAAGAGGTCTGCAAGGGCGGCAAGCCGACGTCAATAATCCGCCAGAATCGTTTTCAAGCCAGGCCCGAACAAACGCCCACGCCACCCGGAGATCATTTCGGGTTCGCATTCCGTCACGACCAATTTCCAGTGCCAGTTCAGCAAGCGGTTAATTTGCCGCCGGGATGCCAACAGCTCGGCCGACAAACCGCTCTGTTCCGCACTCTGCTGCACCAACGCTTTGATATCGCGAAACGCTTTCTTATAGCCGGGATAATCGATCAAATTGACCACCGCCGGCGGGTAATCCGCTTCGCTTAACGACGCGCTTTCCGCCACCAGCGCCAGCAACGTCTTACCGTGATAACGAATTTCCGGCCCGCTCAGTCCTAGCGAATCAAGCTCCCCAAGTGAACCCGGCAGGCAACGGGCGACCTGCCACAGGTTCTCTTCACGGACAATAAAATTGACGGCGCTATCGCGCTCACGCGCTTTGCGCAAACGCCATGCCGCCAGTTTTTGCAAACAAGCCAGATGGCGCCCTCTCAATTGCCAGGCATTACCGATCTCCCGATACGCCATCTCCGGCGCCAACACCTCCTGACGGCGCTGACACAATAACCGGCACTCGTCCAGCGCCGCATCCAGCCAACCCGCGGCGCGCGTCTCTGCGACCAACGTTCTGGCTACCGGCAGCAGGTAAAACACATCCGCGGCCGCGTACTGACATTGCTTTTCGCTCAGCGGACGCGCCAGCCAGTCGGTACGGGATTCACTTTTATCCAGCGCCACTTGCCGGTAGTCCGCCACCAACGCAGCAAAACCATAAGACAGCGGCTTGCCCAGAAATGCCGCCAGAATCTGGCTATCGATGAAAGGCGACGGCAGGCAACCAAACGCGTTCAGAAAAACTTCTAAATCTTCACTGCCGGCATGAAGAAATTTGGTGATTTGCGGATTCTGCAACAACGCGCGAAACGGTGCCCAATCGCGGATCGCCAGCGGGTCTATCAACGACAGATTGTCACCGTCATACAACTGAATCAGCCCCAGTTGCGGGTAATAGGTACGAGTACGGACAAATTCGGTGTCCAGCGCTACCTCGGAAACCGCGCACGCCTGCGCGCACACCGCTGATAATCCTTCATCGGTAGTAATCAACTGATAATTCAAAACGGTATTCTCTTGGTTGTGCTCCGCATCATCTCAAGCGGGGCATAAAACATATTCATGGCGGACCATCACCACCACGTGGGTTAACCGGTCCATCAGCGCAGGCAATAGCTTACGCGAAACGTGGTGTTGTCCTGTGGTGCTCAGCACGGCGGCCCCACCATACCCGTCATGCCCCCGACAGGCAACCATCAGGCGGCTGACTGCTCATTGCGCAGCTCACGTCGGAGAATTTTCCCCACGTTAGATTTCGGTAATTCACGGCGAAACTCAAACAATCGCGGCACCTTGTATCCGGTAAGATTGCGCCGGCAATGGCTGATCAGTTCCTCCTCCGTCAGCGATGGGTCGCGGCATACCACGAACACTTTCACCGCCTCCCCCGAGGTTTCACTGGGCACACCGACCGCCGCCGCCTCAGACACTTTCGGATGCCGAACGACCACTTCCTCGATCTCATTGGGATACACATTAAAACCGGACACCAGAATCATGTCTTTTTTGCGGTCGACGATTTTCAGGAACCCCTGCTCATTGGCCGTGACAATGTCACCGGTCGCCAGCCAGCCCTCTTTCAGCACGTCATACGTCGCGGCGGGTTGCTGCCAGTAACCGGACATCACCTGCGGGCCGCGCACCCATAACTCACCGGGTTCACCGGGCGCCGCATCCTTACCGTCATCATCGATGATACGGACATCAGTGGATGGCACCGGCAAGCCGATATTACCGCTATAATGCTGTAAATCATACGGATTGCCGGCCACCAGCGGCGCGCTTTCCGTCAAGCCGTAGCCTTCCAGCAAGTGGATGCCCGTCAGCTTTTCCCACCGTTCAGCCACCACCTGCTGTACCGATGCCCCGCCGCCCACCGACAACCGCAGTGTGGAGAAATCCAGCCGGCTAAACGCATCATTGTTCAACAAGGCATTAAACAGCGTATTTACTCCGGTAATCGCGGTAAATGGGTAGTGCGACAGCTCCTTGATCATACCGGGAATATCACGCGGGTTGGTAATCAGCAGGTTTTTGCCGCCAAGCTCGACAAACAGCAGGCAGTTCACCGTTAACGCAAAAATGTGATAGAGCGGCAGCGCGGTGACCACCAGTTCCTGGCCCTCTTGCAGTACCGGGCCATAGGCCGCTTTAGCCTGCATCAGATTGGCCTGCATGTTCCGGTGAGTCAGCATGGCGCCCTTGGCGATACCGGTCGTGCCGCCGGTATATTGCAGAAAAGCCAGATCCTGATTGCTGACCTCCGGCTTCACATACGGCATACGCTTGCCTTGCTGCAACACATGGCGAAATGAAATGGCATCCGGCAGGTGATACTTCGGCACCAAACGCTTAACGTACTTCACCACGAAGTTGACCAGCGTCGCCTTGGCCGGCGCCAGTTGATCCCCCATACGGGTCAGGATCACATGTTTTACCGGGGTGTTGTACACCACTTTTTCCAGCGTATGGGCAAAATTAGACACGATGACAATGGCCGAGGCACCGCAATCTTTTAGCTGGTGCTCCAGCTCGCGCGGCGTATACAGCGGATTAACATTCACCACCACCAACCCGGCCCGCAAGACGCCGAACAACGCTATCGGATACTGCAACAGGTTCGGCATCATCAACGCAACGCGCTCACCCTTTTTCAGTTTCAACTGATGCTGCAAGTACGCCGCAAAAGCGCGGCTGCGTTCTTCCAACCGTCGGAAGGTCATGACCTCGCCCATATTGATGAAAGCCGGCTGGTCGGCATAACGTTCCACCGCATGTTCAAACAACTCGATTAGCGAAGCGTAGCGATCCGGGTCAATTTCCGCGGGGACATCCGCCGGATAACGCGCTAACCAGATTTTTTCCAAAACGTCACTCCCGAGATATTTTTTAAGTGGCATCATTGATCCCAACCCGAGTGATCTTTAACAACATTTTAACGCATATTAACAACAGTGAGATTCACAATGCTCAGGTTGAGAAGATGATCACTTATTTCAATTTGTTGCCATCTACTGCAAAAAAATGAGGCGACCCTCGCCGCCTCTGTTCACTGCCAACGCATCGTCAAACGGATGACGTCGGTTACTCGGTAACCACGGACTCCACCTGCACAGGTGCATATCCATCATTCCAGCCGGGGCCCCAACCAGGCCCCCAGGCGTGACGATAGCGGCGATCCCACCAGGGGTCATAAGCCCGCGGCGGCAGTACGACCTGCTGTACGACACGCCAACGTTTATAGCCTTGAACATTCACGACCACAAACGTGTATGGCCGTTCACCAATTTTACCTTTCTCGCTGCCGCTAATCGGACCGACCACCGTAATCAGCTGACTTTTAAACTCCAGCGGCTCCAGAAAGCGATTAACGTAGGCCACCAGCCGCCCTTCGGAAGGCTCGTCCAGCCGGGGGCGGCCTGCGCCATCCAGTGGTAATGCGACAATCTCCAGCCGGGTACGATCCGCCTCGTTGCGAATATCGGCAATCCGCCCGCCAAAACGTGACTCTTGCCCGGTATAGAGATTGGGCGCATTCATCACCCGGATAAGATCCATCTGCGGTGTTGCCGAGGTGCCGCGGATTTCATCCGGCACGGTGACGCAGCCGGACAACAGACTCAAGCCGATCAATAACAGACCGTACCACCCCCCTCGACGCCGCCATGGAGTTTGCTGCTTCGAGGTTTGATTTCCGAAAGATTGGATTGTCATCACATACACCCTGCTTACCGTCGTCAATGTATGACAGATACCTGAATTATACCCGTCATACGTCAAGTTGCAGATGCGTTGGCTGCCCTCGCTCACCACAGTCACTTACTTGAGTAAGCGCCTGGGGATTCACTCGGTTGCCGCGTTACAAGGCTCTAATGAGCCTTGCCCTAAAGGGCCAACGCGTTGCGTTGTTCAAAACGCAGCGCGTTTTGTCCTGCAACTCGAATTATTTTGGGTATAGACTGTAGCTGATGCGATAAGTTGCTGTTATTCGCGGCCGGGTAATTTTTTCCACGCTACCGTATTGCGCAGATAACGGGGTTCAGCCTGATCTGGGCTCACCGCCCCGCCCGATGCCCACAACTGCCGGGCCAGCGGCAACATATCCTGCGCCTGCGGCAACAGCGTATCGGTGTGATTCAGGACAAGGCCGGGCTGGTCGATCAGGTCCGGGTAGGTTTGCCAGCCGGTTCCCGCCGTCACCCAGTCGCCGCTCAGCGATGCAGCCAGTGACTGCACCTGAACCGGCGCCAGTACGGCTTCGGTCATCTCGCCTTGCCAGTTCCCCTGCGGGTCGCGCTCATAGCTTGCCCAGTAGACTTCGCCCATACGGGCATCAATGGCGGTTAGCACCCGGCCGACACCACGTTGACGCCAGGCGCCTTGCGCCAGCGTTGCCAGCGTCGATACGCCAAGCATCGGCAAATCCGCGCCGAGCGCCAACCCTTGCGCGATGCCGATGCCGATACGCACACCGGTGAAGCTGCCCGGCCCACGTCCGAATGCCAACGCATCGAGTTGATTGAGCGTAATGCCGTGATCGGCCAGCAACTGCTGCACCATCGGCAATATCCGCTGGGTATGTTCGCGAGGGCAAACCTCAAACAAGGAATGAACGTCACCATCATTCCAAAGTGCAACGGAACAGGCTTCCGTTGCGGTATCAAGCGCTAAAATTCGCGTAGACATGCCAACCTCGGGCAGGGAGAGAATATTTCAACGGCGCGCATCATAACAGCCGGTGCCGGTAAGCGTCACGGTTTGCGCGTCAGAAAATCAATGGCGTGCTGCAAATCCCGCGTTCTTGGCGCAGGCGGCAAGCTGGAGAGAAACACCTCGCCATAGGGTCTTGTCACCAGACGATTGTCGCAGATCACCAGTACGCCGCGATCCGTCACATCGCGAATCAACCGGCCGACACCCTGCTTCAAGGTAATCACCGCATCGGGCAATTGCACCTCATCGAATGGCTCGCCACCGCGCACCCGGCAATCTTCCATACGCGCTTTCAGCAACGGATCGTCTGGTGAGGTAAACGGTAGTTTGTCGATAATCACGCACGATAACGCATCACCGCGCACATCGACGCCTTCCCAGAAACTGCCGGTCGCCACCAGCAGCGCGTTCCCCGCCGCCAAAAACTGCGCCAGCAACTGTGGCTTACTGGTTTCCCCCTGCACCAACACCGGCAACGTCAACGAGGCACGAAACTCGATGGCCAAATCACGCATCATCTGGTGCGACGTACACAACATGAAGCAGCGCCCCTGATTAGCTTCGATCAGCGGCCGCAACAGGCGTGCCAGTTGTCTGGCCGCGCCGGGCCGGTTGGTTTCGGGCAGATAGCGCGGCACGCACAGCAGCGCCTGACGTGCATAATCAAATGGGCTTGGCAGCAGCAATATTCGGGCCTGATCCAACCCCAACCGTTCGATAAAATGCGTGAGCCGATCATTGACCGACAACGTCGCCGAGGTAAAAACCCAGCAAGCCGGCTTCTCTTTCATCACCTCACGAAAACGGTCCGCGACCGATAGCGGCGTCAACGCCAGCACAAAATGACGCGAGGTGCACTCATACCAGTAACTGTAGCCGGGTTGCTGCACATCCCGCAGCCGTTTCAACCGCGCCCGGTAGAGGGTCGCGCGTTCAAACGCCGCATCCAGCAACGCAGAGCGCCCCAGCGACAGCTTAGCGACATCACAGCACAGCTCCAGCGCGTCATCCAGCAGCGTCAGCGAGCGTTGCAGCATGTTATCAGTGACAATGTCACGTAAATTACCGCGAAACCCAGGGTCACCCAGCGCCAGCCGAAAATCCTGAGTGCTCTGGCTCAGACGATCGGCGCTTTTCTGCAGTTGGCTGGCATCCCGCACTTCGGTGCGATAAGCAATCACGATATCTTTAGCGAGATCCAGCAGTTGGCGGCTGGAGAGCTGCTGGCCAAAGTACTGGCTGGCGATATCCGGAATCTGGTGGGCTTCGTCAAACACCACGACATCACTGTCGGGGATTAACTCGGCGAACCCACTCTCCTTAACCACCATATCCGCCAGATAAAGATGATGGTTCACCACCACTACGTCGGCATCCATCGCTCTTCGGCGCGCCTTCACGACAAAGCACGCTTTGTAGTTCGGGCAGTCGCTGCCAAGACAGTTATCGTTGGTGCTGGTCACCAGCGGCCATACCGCGCTGTCTTCAGCCACATCGCCACACTGGCTGATGTCGCCGTCTTCGGTTTCGACAGACCAGCCACGCAAGCGAACCAGTTCACGCAGCACGTCGCGGCCAAGATCGCCCCCCGCCAGCGATTGCTGTTCCAGTCGCTCGATGCAAAGATAATTGGCGCGTCCTTTCAGCAAGGCCAGTTTACCCTGAAAATTCAGTGCCTTGGCCACAGTCGGCAAATCGCGGCTGTACAGCTGATCCTGCAATGCACGTGAACCGGTGGAAATGGTCACTTTTTTGCCGCAGCGTAGCGCCGGCGCCAGATAGGCATAGGTTTTCCCGGTGCCGGTGCCCGCCTCTACCACCAACGGTTTTTGCGCATCAATCGCCGCCAGCACGGCCGCGGCCATTTGGCGTTGTGGTTCACGCGGCTGAAAGCCCTCAATCGCCTGAGCCAATACGCCATCCGTTGCGAAATCGTCGATTGCGCTGTCTGCCGTCACGCTGTCTCTCTTGTCTGACAATGCCGTCACCCCGCTTCGGCCTCACTAAGGCGGCTGATTATGCCAAGCCTGCACGCACGACACCACCTCGGCTGATGCCGCCCACCGATCACGAATCTCGTATTTATGAGGAACTGTGCTAGTCTCTGCGTCTTTAACGCCTGTTCCGAACGGGCGCAGACTGCAACGAGGAGCCCGATTCATGTCCATTACCCGCATCAACCCCGACGCACGCTGGTCCGACGCCGTGATTTACAACAACACGCTGTACTACACCAGTGTGCCGGAAAATCTGGATGCCGATGCCCAGGCCCAAACCGAAAACGCGCTCGCGTCGCTGGATGCCATCCTGCAACAGGCGGGGGCCGATAAAAGCCGTCTGCTGGACGTGACCATTTTTCTGGCCGACAAAGCCGATTTCGCGGCCATGAACGCCGCCTGGGATGCCTGGGTGGTAGCGGGTAGCGCGCCGGTGCGTTGTACCGTGGAAGCCAAACTGATGAACCCGAAATTCAAGGTAGAAATCAAGGCGATCGCCGCCGTCGGCTGATCGAACCTGTTTTTCGCCCCACATACACACGTATATGGGGCAAAACGGTTACATAAACCTCATCATGCTTATGATCTACGACTATTAGTGGTTGGCTATGTAGCAGGCATTACGCAGAGCAGAATCAACTTGATCAGATAAACTGATTGCCTGTGAAGAGCTAATAACGTCAATATTAACTGAATCCCAAACACGCTTATGTAATACGGAGCGAACAGCATCAATTTTGTTAACAGCGCAGCCCCCCATAACGACGTGAAAATTTACATCACTCATCAAAGAGTGTTGTAAATCAATACCAGCTTTATACTGCCGTGCTTGTCGCTTCTCCTGTTGATGATCCATAAACATCACAACAGCAACCAGAACAACTATTAGAACAACTATTAGAACAACTATATTTTTTGTTGATATCATGACAAATATCTTTATCTCACTTTGACGGGGGCAACTTACTGATGGCATGAGCTAATAATTTGCAGCATGTGTTCAATCCCCCGCACAGAGTACTACCCGGCAGTCAGCGTGTTTACACAGTGTACTAAAAAACCACAGGAAACACCCTACCGAGGAGAATTCTCGGTAACAAGGTGCCATGTGTCAAAATAAAAAGTAATGTCATATTGGGGTCAGTTCAGTATTGAAAATTATGAAAAGTCACTCCGCGTTTCATCATGCTACTCTTCATTTTCTTCGTCCTCAAAACGCGCCACCACCCGCGCCCCCTGATGATTTTGGCGCAGCTCTTCGGCTACCTGTGCAATGGCCTGGCCGCTGCTCATGCCGTCCTCCATCAACTGTTGTATTCTTTCTACTGCCTGTTGCTGCTGCTCATGGCTCAGCGCCGGGATACCTGCAAACATCATTCTTCTCCTGAAAACCTTTTTATGCCGACTGCGCCCGCGATCCGCCGCAGTTTATGGTACGCTTGCAACGCCGTAATGTATGCCGCCGGTTCAACGCCCGGCTGCCGGTAAGACCGACACCCAACATCGAGAGACCATACCCATACCGCTATGCCGACACCGATAGTCTACCACGCTCTCCCGTATCAACCGGATGTGCTGTTACGTCTTTTTAGCGCAATATCGCACCAGCCCTGGGCGATGTTGCTTCATTCCGGGTTCGCCGACCATCTTCACAATCGGTTTGATATTCTGGTGGCGGAACCGCGCCTGACCTTGCAAACCGTCGGTTCGTTAACCACACTCCAGCACGGCGAGAGCAGCGAGACCACCACAGCAGACCCGTTCCTGTTATTGCAACAGCAGATTGATGCGCTGGCGCTGGATGTACATCCGCACCCGGATTACCCGTTTCAGGGGGGCGCGCTGGGCCTGTTTGGTTACGATCTGGGGCGCCGAGTGGAACAGGTGCCGTCCATCGCCGCTCGGGATATCGACCTGCCCGACATGGCGGTCGGCATTTACGACTGGGCGTTGATTGCCGACCATCACCAACAGCGCCTGACCCTCGTGTGCTACGGCGATATCACGACCCGACTGGCATGGTTAAACCGCCTCTCACCCATCGAACCGGGTGCGTTTTGCCTGACCAGCGACTGGCAGGCCAATATGAGTCGTGCGCAGTATGGCGAGAAGTTCCGCCGAATTCAGGATTATCTTCATGCTGGCGACTGTTATCAGGTCAATCTGACGCAACGTTTTCAAGCCACGTATCACGGCGACGAATGGCAGGCGTTTCTGACGCTCTCCGCCAGCAACCGGGCGCCATTTTCCGCTTTCCTGCGTTTACCGCACAGCGCTGTGCTCAGCATTTCTCCGGAGCGTTTTCTGTGGCTGCGCGATAACCAGATTCAGACCCGGCCGATAAAAGGTACGCTGCCGCGGCTGTCGGATGCCGACGACGATGCCCGGCAGGCGCAGCGACTGGCTGCTTCCGAGAAAGATCGCGCCGAGAACCTGATGATCGTCGACCTGCTGCGTAACGATATCGGCCGGGTGGCGGTGCCGGGCAGCGTCACGGTTCCTGAGTTGTTTGTCGTCGAGCCGTTTCCGGCGGTGCATCATCTGGTCAGTACTATCGAAGCGCAATTACCCGCGCAACAGCACGCCACGGATCTGCTGCGCGCCTGTTTCCCCGGCGGCTCGATTACCGGCGCCCCCAAAGTGCGGGCGATGGCGATCATCGAAGAACTGGAGCCGCATCGTCGCAACGCGTATTGCGGCAGCATCGGCTATCTCAGCGTCTGCGGCACCATGGATACCAACATTACCATCCGTACGTTGATCGCCGCCGAGGGTAAACTTTCCTGCTGGGCCGGCGGCGGAATTGTGGCCGACAGCGAAGAACAGGCGGAATACCAGGAAACATTCGACAAGATTGGCCGCATTCTGCCGTTATTAACGGTATCGACCACGAATTGAACAGGGTTGAACAACATGACCGATACCACGCTGTTGCCTCTCCCGCTCCACACGGACGCCTACCCTCCTTATGATCTGAACGCGTTTATTACCCGCTTTCAGTTGCAAATGGCGCCGGCGCTGCCTGCCACACACCACCAGCGGCGGGCCGCCGTACTCATCCCGATTATTCGCCGCCCTGACCCGTCTCTGCTGCTGACGCGCCGCTCGCCGCATCTGCGCAAGCACGCCGGACAGGTGGCGTTTCCCGGCGGCGCGGCGGACCCGGAAGACCTATCGCTCATCGCCACTGCATTGCGTGAAGCGCAGGAAGAAGTCGCGATCCCGCCGGCATCGGTTCAGATTTTAGGCACACTGCCCGCTTTCGATAGTTCCAGCGGTTATCAGGTTACCCCGGTGGTCGGCCTGCTGCCGGAAAATACGCCTTTTCACCCCAATGCGGACGAAGTCGCAGAGCTATTTGAAATGCCGTTGCGCGATGCTTTTACCCTTCAGCGTTACCATTCACTGGATATCAAACACCACCATCAGCGCCACCGCGTCTATCTTTCCTGGTATCAGCAGCAACTGGTATGGGGGTTGACCGCCGCCATCATCCGCCAGTTGGCGTTGCATGTGGCGATGCCGGAACCGGTTTACCCGCCCCACCGGACATCGTTTCTGCCATAAGTTATTTTTCGACATAACATAACTTTATTTCATGTGAAAAGCCGAATATGACAGCATACTCTTCACTACAATAGCGCGATCTATCGAGTTTTATTCTGGAGCGTGGGCATACCTCCGTCATCGCACCGGATAACCGGTGATAGGGCAAACGGTGACAGGGCAAACGGTGTTCCCCGCTCCCGGTCATAGTAACAGGCAGCGCCCTCAAAGGAGTTTCATCGTGATAAGCGTATTCGACATGTTCAAAATCGGCATCGGCCCTTCCAGCTCTCATACGGTAGGACCGATGAAAGCCGGTAAGCAATTTGTCGATGAACTGCAACAGCGAGAGTTGCTGTCCCGCACTGAGCGGGTGACGGTGGAGGTCTACGGCTCTCTCGCCCTGACCGGCAAAGGCCACCATACCGATATCGCGATCATTCTCGGACTGGCGGGCAATCAACCGGACACGGTGGATATCGACGCCATCCCGGCGTTTATTCGAAAAGTAGAGCAAACCGAACGGCTCCCGTTGGCAGGCACGCATGACGTTGCGTTTCCCCGCGAAGGCGGCATGATCTTCCGCGGCGAAAATCTACCGCTACACGAAAACGGCATGACGCTGACGGCATTGGCCGCCGATGTTCCGCTGTTTCGCCAAACCTATTATTCAATCGGCGGCGGGTTTATCGTCGATGAAGCGCATTTTGGTCAATCTCAGGAATCCACCTTCACCGTGCCGCATCCTTACCGTTCTGCACGGGAAATCCTGGAGCACTGCAAACAAAGCGGCCTGTCGATTTCCGGCATGGTGATGCGCAATGAGTTAGCGTTGCATAGCCGTCAGGAGATTGAAGAGTATTTCGCCGCCGTCTGGCAAACCATGCGTGCCTGTATGGATCGCGGTATGAATACCGAGGGCGTTCTGCCGGGCCCGCTGCGTGTACCGCGCCGCGCCGCCGCGCTTCGCCGTATGCTGGTCTCCTCGGATAAACTCTCGAATGACCCGATGAACGTGGTGGACTGGGTTAACATGTTCGCGCTGGCGGTCAACGAGGAAAACGCCGCCGGTGGACGCGTGGTCACCGCGCCGACCAACGGTGCCTGCGGCATCGTGCCTGCCGTACTGGCCTACTATGACCACTTTATCGAGCCGGTCGGCCCCGGCATTTATCTGCGTTATTTCATGGCGGCTGGCGCTATCGGTTCACTGTATAAAATGAACGCCTCCATCTCCGGCGCAGAGGTCGGCTGTCAGGGCGAAGTCGGCGTAGCCTGTTCAATGGCGGCGGCCGGTCTGGCTGAATTGTTGGGCGCGAGCCCGGAGCAAGTCTGCGTGGCCGCTGAAATCGGCATGGAGCATAATCTGGGCCTGACCTGCGACCCGGTTGCCGGGCAAGTACAGGTGCCGTGCATCGAGCGTAACGCCATCGCCGCCGTCAAAGCCATCAACGCCACCCGCATGGCGGTAAGACGTACGACGGAGGCCCGTGTGTCGCTCGACAAGGTGATTGAAACGATGTACGAAACCGGGAAAGACATGAACGCGAAATACCGCGAAACCTCCCGCGGTGGTTTGGCCATCAAGGTACAGTGCGACTGAATCGGTATACAACCAGTAGACACCGCGCTGAGTTTTAGCGCGATTGGGTGCTTATTGACCCAACAGTCCGGCGAAAAGATAAAAAAACGCGTCTCGGGTTCGCGTCGATGTGATGGGGCTGGCGGCATGGCTTGACTCGCCATCCCATCGGGTTCTTGCTCTGGTGCCCGCCGGCTAAGACGGGCACCAGAGATAACGTTACACGCTATCTTCTACCGTCGGTTCTGCAACCCGAACCACGCGAACCAGTTCAATACGATAGTCCGTCGCTTCGACGATCAGAAAACGTAACCGCTGTAACTCCAGTTGGTCCCCTATTTTCGGGAATTCGTCACTGTGAGCCAGCAGCAGCCCGGCCAGCGACGTATAATCCTCTTTCGGGTCGACCAAGTCCTGCACATTGAGCACCTGCTGCAACGAATGCAGATCGGTCCCGCCCCTGACCAACCAGCCATCACCGTCTTCGATGATATCCAGCGTTTCGTCCTCATCTGGGAATTCGCCGGCGATCGCTTCCAGAATATCCAACGGCGTGACCAATCCCTGCACTACACCGAATTCATTGGTAATCATCACCAGGCTGCCTTTCGCCCGGCGCAGTACCGGCAACAGATTGATGACATCCAGCGTTTCCGGCACCACGATCGGCAGGTTGGCGGCCGCGAACTGCTCCACATCGGTGTGTTCGTCCAGCGCGACCAGCAAATCTTTAGCTCGCACCACGCCGACCAGCTCATCCAGTGAACCGCGGCACACCGGGAACAGACTGTGAGGCGTATCCAGCAATTGCAAACGAATGTCGTCCACGGAACGTTCGCAATCCACCCAGGAAATGTCGGTTCGCGGCGTCATGACGCTGCGCAAAGAACGGGAAGCCAGCGTCAGCACGCCGCTGATCATATAGCGTTCCTCTTCGGCAAAGGTTTCTTCCGGCTGCGGCTGCGGCTGCTCTTCCTGATCGTCATGCGCGGTTTTCCGCGACCCCATCAGGCGCAAAATCGCTTCGGCGGTACGCTCGCGCATCGGCCGGTGCGACTGATGTTTGATGAAGTTGTGCCGGGCTATCTGGTTAAACAGTTCGATGACAATCGAGAAGCCGATCGCCGCATACAGATAACCTTTCGGAATATGGAAACCAAACCCTTCCGCCACCAGGCTTAAGCCAATCATCAGCAGGAAGCTGAGGCAAAGTACGACTACCGTCGGATGCGCATTCACAAACCGGGTTAACGGCTTGGATGCCAGCAACATTACGGCCATCGCAATCACCACGGCGGTCATCATCACGCCCAGATGGTTGACCATCCCTACGGCGGTAATCACGGCATCAAGCGAGAACACGGCATCCAGAATAACAATCTGTACCACCACCGCCCAGAAATTGGCGTGCGCGCGATTGCCATTCGCGTCATGCGGGCGGTTTTCCAGCCGTTCATGCAGTTCCATCGTGGCTTTGAACAACAAGAACACACCACCGGCCAGCAGGATCAAATCCCGCCCGGAGAAACTAAACTGCCCGACGGAAAATAGTGGTCGCGTTAGCGTGACCATCCATGAAATCAGCGACAACAGGCCAAGGCGCATCAACAGCGCCAGCGATAAGCCGATGATACGCGCCTTATCTCGCTGTTTGGCCGGCAACTTATCCGCCAGAATGGCGATGAACACCAGGTTGTCGATACCCAAAACAATCTCGAGTACCACCAACGTCAGTAAGCCTGCCCAGATTGAGGGATCCAGCAAAAATTCCATGTCAGACTCCGGAAAATGAACGAGCAAACGACATCAATGCCGTGGCATTGCGCTGCGAAAGCAAAAGTGAAAGGTCAGTACAACGCTGAGTGTGGCCCGAACGGCCTATTGGGTAAAGAACACCGCCGGCCAGCGCCGGGGTAAAAGAGATGAATCGTCGGTGACAGTCCATAGGAAGGGCGCTTGCCCGTAACTCCTCTGTAATTAAAAGGAATGTAACTTTAGCAGAGTTAATACCATTTTTCACAACGATTTTCGGTTACTTCGCGAAGTAGCTCGCATTCAACGGTGATACAAACATCTATGCCGCCATTCTGCCGCTGATTATCGACCGGTATCACATAATTTATTTATTCGACCCCTAAAATAAATCCTGCCGTTATCCGGCAAGCCTGAATCGATTCATAACCCGGCATGACGAGTGCCAGACGCGTTTTTTACTTCATGCCCCGTAAGAAATCAGGTGAGAAACCAAGCAAGAAATAGTATTGCAGCCATACTGAATATCGCTCACGGATAAATGTGACGAATTTATCCGGATTATCAGACAGATTTCACTCTCAACAAAACGGTGATTCATGAAAGGAGGGAGCAAGTGAGTATTGCCATCATGCTATGCACTCACGGCGCCACTGCCGGTCCGCTGTTAAACACAGCTGAAATGATTCTTGGTGAACAGAGTAATGTGGGTTGGATCGATTTTGTTCCCGGCGAAAACGCCGAGATCCTGATGGAAAAATATCAGGCGAAACTGGCCGAACTGGACACATCTGCAGGTGTACTTTTTCTGGTAGACACTTGGGGAGGAAGTCCATTCAATGCCGCTAGCCGTCTGGTAAATGACAAGAAAAATCACGACGTGATCGCCGGGGTCAATATTCCTATGCTGGCTGAAACATTTATGGCCCGCGACGACAACCCTGCATTCGACGAACTGGTCGCGATCGCCGTGGAGGCCGGCCGGGCCGGCGTCAAAGCGTTGAAAGCGCATGAACCGGAAAAAATCGCGCAGACGGCTCCCGTCAGCGCCAAACCGGTTGCGCCGCCGGGAGCCGGCGGACACATGAAAATTGGGTTGGCGCGCATCGACGACCGACTGATCCATGGGCAGGTCGCCACCCGTTGGACCAAAGAAACCAACGTCAGTCGCATTATCGTCGTCAGTGATGAAGTCGCCGCGGATAACGTACGTAAAACGCTGCTGACACAGGTGGCTCCGCCCGGCGTTACGGCGCATGTGGTCGATGTCGCCAAAGCCGTCAGGGTGTATGACAACCCGAAATACGCGTCTGATCGCGTCATGCTGTTGTTTACCAATCCGACGGACGTGCTGCGGTTGGTAGAAAGCGGCGTCAAGATTACCTCGGTCAACATCGGTGGTATGGCGTATCGGCAAGGCAAAACCCAGGTCAATAATGCCGTTTCGATTGACGACAAGGATATCGACGCGTTCAACAAGCTCCACGCACGTGGCATTGAGCTGGAAGTACGCAAAGTATCGACCGATAGCAAAATCAATATGATGGATTTGATCACCAAGGCGGCGCGTTAGTTCACCCGAACCAACGGACCATGTAACGACGTCATTTACTCGGATTACTATTCTCACAGGAGAAGTACCATGGAGATCACCACGTTTCAAATCGTGCTGATATTTATCGTGGCCTGTATTTCAGGTATGGGTTCCATTCTCGACGAGTTTCAGTTCCACCGCCCTCTGGTGGCGTGTACCCTCATCGGGTTGGTACTGGGCGACCTCAAAACCGGGATCATCATCGGCGGTACGCTGGAAATGATAGCGCTAGGCTGGATGAACATCGGTGCCGCCGTAGCGCCCGATGCAGCGCTGGCTTCTATTATTTCCACCATTCTGGTTATCGCCGGTGGGCAGAGCGTCGGTGCCGGGATAGCCCTGGCGATTCCACTCGCCGCCGCCGGCCAGGTATTGACCATTATCGTTCGTACCATCACCGTTGCTTTCCAACATGCAGCGGATAGTGCGGCTGAACGCGGCAATCTTTCCGCCATCAGTTGGATTCATGTCTCCGCGCTGCTGCTGCAAGCCATGCGCATCGCCATTCCGGCGGTGATTGTTGCGGTCTCGGTCGGAACCGAGGCGGTACACAGTCTGCTTTCCTCTATCCCCGAGGTGGTTACCACCGGTCTGAACATCGCCGGCGGCATGATTGTGGTCGTCGGTTACGCGATGGTCATCAACATGATGCGTGCCGGTTACCTGATGCCGTTTTTCTATTTGGGTTTCGTCACCGCCGCCTTTACCAATTTCAATCTGGTCGCACTGGGAGTCATCGGTGTTGTTATGGCCGTGCTGTATATCCAGCTCAGCCCTAAATACAACAAAGCCCAGGGTATGGCGGCTGCATCGTCAAATAACGATCTTGATAATGAACTGGATTAACAGGAGAGCAAACCATGGTGGATACCACAAAGAAACTGACCCCCGGCGATATTCGCGCCGTATTCCTACGCTCAAACCTGTTCCAGGGATCGTGGAACTTTGAACGGATGCAAGCGCTGGGATTCTGCTTTTCCATGGTGCCGGTGATCCGTCGCCTCTACCCGGAAAATTCGGAAGAGCGGAAACAGGCGATCAAACGTCATCTCGAGTTTTTTAATACGCAGCCGTTTGTTGCCGCACCGGTACTTGGCGTAACGATGGCCATGGAAGAACAGCGGGCCAACGGCGCGCCGATCGACGATGGGGCGATCAACGGTCTGAAAGTCGGGCTGATGGGGCCGCTGGCCGGCGTTGGCGACCCCATCTTTTGGGGAACCGCTCGTCCGGTCTTCGCCGCACTCGGTGCAGGCATCGCCATGAGCGGCAGCCTGCTTGGGCCCATCCTGTTTTTCGTGCTGTTTAATCTGGTGCGTTTGCTGGTGCGTTACTACGGCGTGGCTTACGGTTACCGTAAAGGCGCGGATATCGTAAGCGATATGGGCGGCGGTTTGCTGCAAAAAATGACCGAAGGCGCCTCAATTCTGGGGTTATTCGTCATGGGGGCGCTGGTCAACAAATGGACCCACGTTAATATCCCGCTGGTCGTTTCGCGCGTAACCGGGCAGGATGGGCATACGACAGTCACGACGGTGCAGTCTATCCTTGACCAACTGATGCCTGGGTTGGTGCCGCTGTTGCTGACATTTGGCTGTATGTGGTTGCTGCGTCGCAAGGTGAATGCGCTCTGGCTGATCGTCGGCTTTTTTGTTATCGGCATCATCGGCTATTGGATTGGGCTGTTGGGGCTCTAATGCGTCTGGCCGGGGCGACCCGGCCATTTCATATGCCGGATACCGGCTCCGTTTTCACCACCCTAACCCATTTTCATTTCTTGTTTTCACGCCGCCACCGGAGTTGCTCATGACTTTCACCGACGTCGTTCTGATGATCTCTATCGCCCTGTCCCTGCTGTATGCCATTTACGACGAATTCATCATGGACCGACAACACGGTCAAACCCGGCTTAAGGTGTTATTGCGTCGCCGCCATCGCCTGGACGCACTGATTTTCATCGTGCTGGTCGTGATACTCATTTATAAAAATGTCATCACACATGGCTCACACCTCACCACAATGCTGCTTTTCTCGCTAATAATGATGGCGATATATCTGAGCATGATTCGCTACCCAAAATTACTCTTTAAAGATCAGGGGTTCTTTTATGCCAATACGTATATTCTTTATCCACGTATTCGAAGTATGAATTTATCGGAAGACGGTATTCTGGTCATCGCACTTGAAAAAAGACGGCTCCTGATTACAGTCAATGAATTGGATGACCTGGAAAAAATATATCAATTTATGATTGAAAATCAATAATATGAAATTACCACGAATACTGAACGAATATCACACCTCTTTCCCAGACAAAATATGGTGGTATTTTAACCGCATAATTAATGATGTAATTCCAGCCAATTGTTTTTAATTTATTAAAGATGAAAATAATTATCAATATCACTCTTAAACCATATATTATTTCTTGTTGTTTATTGCAGGAATAATATGGTATTGTTGCGCCGTCCTTGGGGAGTAGCTGATTCCTGACATCTGAAATTCAGGAATGCTCGTATCAACATACTCGTTCTTCACTGAACGTGGTACGAGCGGCCAGACTGGCAAGCGAGACCATAGACACGTGATCTGCCATCTGGTTGGGGGTGGGTTGCGTGGATATGGAGAACCGCCCAGCCGAGGCTATGTATATGAATTTATCTGCTACTCTTATTCTTGCTTTTGGCATGTCCATGGACGCGTTCGCCGCGTCTATTGGTAAAGGTGCCGCCCTGCATAATCCCCGTTTTCGCGAAGCCATACGTACCGGCTTGATTTTCGGTCTAATCGAAGCATTAACGCCATTAATCGGCTGGGCATTGGGATTTTATGCCAGCCGCTTCATTCTCGCCTGGGACCACTGGGTAGCCTTCACCCTGTTGCTGATCTTAGGTGGCCGGATGATTATCGAAGGTGTGAAAGGCGAAGATAGCTGCAATTGTGAAAAAATATCCAGGCACGGTCTGTTCATTCTGGTCTGTACCGCCGTTGCCACCAGTCTGGATGCCATGGCGATTGGCGTCGGGTTGGCATTCCTGCAGGTCAATATCTTCCACACGGCGATGGTGATTGGTTGCGCCACCATGATTATGGTAACCATAGGCATGATGATTGGCCGCTATGTCGGCCCGATTCTTGGCAAACGGGCGGAAATTCTCGGTGGTGTGGTACTGATCGGTATCGGCTGCAATATTCTTTATGAACACCTGCTCGATCTTGCCTGACTATTCGATCTCAACTCACTCATAGTGTATACCCCAAATAATTCGAGTTGCAGGACAACACACTCGGGTGTTGAACAACGCAAAGCGTTGGCCCGTCAGGGCAAGGCTCATTGAGCCTTGTAACGCGGCGAGCTGCGGCCCTGAAAGGGCGAGGCCCAAGAATGGGCCGAGTAATAAAGCCAACGCACCTGCAACGTGGAGTATGACGGGTATAAACGGGCAGTCGCTCTGCCCGTATCTGCTTTAATCTTCTCGCCGATGAAAGCGAATCAGAAAATCCGTTTCGCATTCAAACTGCGATTCAGCCATCAACCCATCACTCACTTCCGGGGTTGCCCGCCAGGCAAATGGCGTCATTTGCAACAGGCTGGCGGCATCCGCGCCTGTCATCGACATGCGGTACTGTAAACGCTCGGCGGTTTCCAGCACAAATCCCGGCAAGACTTCGTCTATCTCAGGATGGGGCCTGACATCCTGGTATACCCGCGCTTTAAGCGACAACAGATGATTAGGCCCCGGCGACACGGTCATGACGCCCCCTCCCGGCCGAATAACCCGCGCCAGTTCCTCACCATTGCAGGGAGCATAGATTTTTAATACTGCCGCTAGAGAACGATCCTGGAAAGGGAGTCGTTGACTGGAAGCCACACAAAACATGACTTGAGTATAGCGCCTGGCTGCGCGCTGAATTGCCGCTTTGGAGACATCCAGCCCATAAACCGGCATCCCATCAGGGGCGAGTGTATCTGCCAACGCAGCGGTGTAATAACCTTCGCCACAGCCAATATCCAACAACGCGCCCGGCTGTTTTCGCAATACCCGCGCCAATTGCTCTGATACCCGATCCCGTAGCGGCTGATAATGCCCATTATCCAGAAACGTCCGGCGGGCTTGCATCATTTCAGCGCTATCCCCTGGTTGTCTGGAGCGTTTAAACTGCACCGGCAGTAAATTGACATACCCTTCCCGCGCGCAGTCAAAATGATGACGTCCACAGGACCAACGGCCAGACTCGGCATTCAGGGGCTGATGGCATAAGGGACATTGATAAGGCACTGACGATTTTTGCATAGCACTCTTGATGATGAAAAAAGCAAAAAACCCGCACTAGGCGGGTTTTATGGCATGAGCTGAAAATTACAGCGCAACAACATTCACTGCTGAAGGGCCTTTCTGGCCATCCTGAATTTCAAACTCAACATTCTGGCCTTCGGCCAATGTTTTAAAGCCGTTGCCCTGAATTGCAGAGAAGTGTACGAACACATCTTTGCTGCCATCAGCCGGAGTAATGAAACCGAAGCCTTTAGACTCGTTGAACCACTTAACCTGACCTTTAATCTTTGCCATTTTAAAGTTTCCTTTAATAATTTAAACCGCACTAAGGCGTTATACAGAAAAACCAGAGTCGTTACTGCTTGAGGCACTAAAATAAGGATCGGCAGAGAAGTGGTATTCAACGCTAACGTTTGTACTCAAGACTTCTTTACTGAAAATGCCATTCATATACAGAACTGTACCTCGTTTTACCCAGATGCGTTATTACATACTATGTAATCATTGGCAAGCCATTTTTTACCAGTGGTGGACATGTCGCACAAATTAGAGCCGCTAATGTATCTTTAATATCCATTCAACCCTGTCTCAGGATATTGACGCCTCAGCGTATTCTCTACACCACATCCAACCATTTGATTATGTGCACGGTATTTCAATTACGCAAGCAGGCATGACCGACTTATTGCCAACCCTTGCTATCATAACAAAATAATATTACTCATCAATCACAGTATGCCTTGGCTGTCCAGCTGCTGTTTACCAGAAATGTGATTGAAGCTTTATTTTTTACGTTTTAACAAAAAGAAAAACCTTTATGCACAAGGTGATACACATCGTTTATTTCAAATCGTGACTATCCACTAACTCAATAATAATGAAACATAGCAAATATGTATCGAATATAAGTTGATAAGCAAAGAAACAGTATGCAGCTTAATGCTGCGGCAAAAGAGCAAGCGACATCACCCAGGCGGCAATAAAACCATCCTATCCGCGATATCACGCCTCGCCATCACCGCTTACATTGCGAGTATTTAGTATAATAATGACATTATTTTTACAAAAAAATGATTTATGAATGGCGACTCACCGTTTTATTCCGGGGTTATTTCTTTTTTTAGCCGTTAAAAAAATGGCTATACCCAAAATAATTCGAGTTGCAGGACAAAACGTGCTGCGTTTTGAACAACGCAACGCGTTGGCCCTTTAGGGCAAGGCTCATTAGAGCCTTGTAACGCGGCAAGAGAGTGAATACCGATGAGCTTACTCAGGTAAGTGATTCGGGTGAACGACAAATCTGCCGGGAGCAGATTTGAACGCAGCTTGCTGCGGCCCTAAAAGGGCGAGGCCCAAGGATGGGCCGAGTAATAAAGCCAACACACCTGCAACCTGAAGTATGACGGGGATATACCCGGCCAGTTCTATATAATCGGAATTCATCCGCCATGATCACATTTTTGTTCTAACAAAAAATTAATCTGAAACCTGCTGACATACCTATTAGGAATAACAAACATCCGGAGATATCAAATTTAACATTATGACCGCCGTTCCTGTGGAATCATTCCCATTTATTGATCTCCATCGTGACAACCCTGGCTGAGCGCGTTATTGTAGTCTTGTCGCCACATTCCATTACGCCATATCGGCGGGTTCGTGTTTTTTGAGCGACACCAACAAATGATGACCGTCATGATAACGGTAACCCATTTTTCCTTCATTTCAGGTGGCTATTAATAACGCTGCCAGCTGTGTGCCAGATTCAGTTTTTACACTGTATAAATCGCTAACGTAATGAGATATCGGCAACATCAACGGGAGGTGACCTATGTGGCAGACGGTTGAGCAACTGCTGAAAGAACATCTTGGCCCCGGTGATATTCTGGATCGTCGGGAATTACCCGGTGGTGAAGTACATTCCGCCTGGTATCTACGGTACGGTCAGTATGATGTCTTCGTAAAATGCGATGCCCGTGAACTCCTCACCAAATTTCGTGCGGAGGCCGAACAGTTGGAGCTACTGACGCGGAGTAAAACTGTAAAAGTACCAGCGGTTTATGGTGTCGGCAGTAATCGCGATTACAGTTTTCTGTTGCTGGAATATCTCTCGGCCAAACCGGTTTCCGCCCACGATGCGTGGTGCCTTGGGCAACAACTGGCACAATTGCATCAATGGAGCGACCAACCTCAGTTTGGGCTCGATTTCGATAATGACCTGTCTACAACGCCGCAACCCAACGCCTGGCAACGCCGCTGGTCCAGCTTTTTTGCAGAACAGCGTATTGGCTGGCAACTGCAACTGGCCGCCGAGAAAGGGCTGCACTTTGGTGATATCGACACCCTGATATCCCAGGCAGAAAAACGACTTTCCGGCCATCAACCCCAACCCTCGTTGCTGCATGGCGACCTATGGTCCAATAATTGCCTGAATACCGAGCGGGGTTATTACCTGTTTGACCCAGCCTGCTACTGGGGCGACCGGGAATGCGATTTGGCGATGTTACCGCTGCATGTCGAATTACCGCCGCAAATTTATGATGGTTACCAGAGCGTCTGGCCGCTGGAAAAGGATTTTGTTGAACGCCAGCCGATCTATCAGATTTACTATCTGCTTAACCGGGCTAATTTGTTTGGCGGTAAACATGTGGTTACGGCGCAACACGCCATAGAAAATCAGTTGCTATGAATGCTGAATGGCGCTCAAACACCGGGGCAATACACAGCCCCGGCAGGCTCAGCCCAGAATACCGACAACTTTCAGCGTCAGGTAACCAATCACAGCCACGACAACCGGCAGGATATAGAGCGGGAAAAACTGTAACAGAATAGAGTGACGAGGCAGTTCCAGACGTGACTCCAGCTCTTCGCGGGTTTTGCCTTCATCACCTTTGACTCTCTCCAGAATCAGTTGGTCTTCCAGCCCTTCACGAATATGTTTCACCTGGCGAGACAAACGGGACCCGGACACCTGTAGCGCCAAGCCAACAAACATCAACATATAGATAAACCAGAACATAACGGTAGCCGGTGACGACAGCCGACCAAAATCAGGCACCGGTGAGTTGTACCAAAACATGTTCAAAAACGGCGTATTGAAACGCAACACTTCCACCACCAGATGCAAAAAGTCCTGCATCACGCCATTGATCCCCTGCTTCTTCTCGGTAAACGCGTGAATGAGATTAGCCAACGAAATCATGGTCGAGAATAAAGCAGGAAGAAAGACGACCCACCCCGTAATACGCTTAATGACGGCAAAAAGGCCGGCCTGTTGATACGTCATGTGTTCCCCTTTTGCGTGACGCCACGCCCAGCACCACGGTGAGCAAAAATGTAGACCGATGAAACCCGTTAGCAGGGTACTTCAGGTTTTAACAGAGTCAACGTTTTCTTTGCCGCGCCGGCCGCTACCGGCAATCGGCGGCACTCAGCGCCAAACCAATAAACATCAGAACACAGACAGGTATAGAAGCAAGGGTCGGCAGCATGGCCGACGCCTTGTTAAATAGAAGGATTCAGAGGAAGTCGGCGCGTTTTGGCGAGAAGGTATCGATCAGCACGCTACCTTCTTCCAGCGACACCACGCCGTGCATTTCATTCTTCACGGCCATATAGGCATCGCCGGTTTTCAGAATACGTTTTTCACCTTCGATCACCACCTCGAAGCTACCAGCCGCGACATAGGCTATCTGATCATGGATATCATGCTTGTGCGGCGTACCGATGGCGCCTTTGGCGAAATGGACGCATACCATCATCAGCTCATCGCTCCAGGTGATGATTTTACGTTTAATACCACCGCCCAGCTCTTCCCACGGCGTTTCGTCGTCAATAAAGTACCTTCTCATGGTTTCTCCTTAAAGTAGTACTGCGCGTCACCCCTATGTGAACAGGGTAACACAAAAGGTTAATGGCGATATTCTAGTAACATCGGCATCAGATGAAACATAAAATAAGCAAAACCATGACGCCTCTCAAGAAATAAATAAAACATTATTTCATTTTTATTGAATTCACATCTCAACCACACTATCATCGCGCCATAACACGAAAGAACCGGGCAAAAAAGGTTCAGGTGACGTTGTCACTGCCACGCAAGGTGACCTGTTCCGCCCGGCGCTTTCCTGTCAGGCCATAGCCTGATGTCTATCTGAAAGCGAGGAGCAACCATGCAAGTCCGTCAGAGCATCCACAGTGACCATGCCCGCCAGCTTGATACCGCTGGCCTGCGGCGCGAGTTTCTGATCGAGCGTATTTTTGATGTAGACGCCTGCACCATGACTTATAGCCACATTGACCGAATCATCGTAGGCGGCGTCATGCCCGTCCATCAAACGGTGACTATCGGCGAAGATGTGGGGAAACAACTGGGCGTCGATTATTTTCTTGAGCGCCGTGAACTGGGCGCAATCAATATCGGCGGCGGCGGCGTAGTCAGCGTCGATGGCGAGCGTTATGAAATCGGTCACGAAGAGGCTATTTATATTGGCAAAGGTGCGCGGGACATCCGCTTCACCAGCGTAGATCCTTCCGCTCCAGCCCGTTTTTACTATAACAGCGCGCCGGCGCACACCACTTATCCGACACGCAAGATTACTGCTGCCGACGCCTCTCCCCAAACCATCGGGGATGACGCGACCAGCAATCGCCGTACCATTAATAAATATATCGTTCCGGATGTGTTGCCAACCTGCCAGCTCACGATGGGCCTGACCAAACTGGCGGAAGGCAGCCTCTGGAATACCATGCCGTGCCATACCCATGAACGCCGCATGGAAGTGTATTTCTATTTTGATATGGATGAGGAAACGGCGGTGTTTCATATGATGGGACAACCACAAGAAACCCGTCATATTTTGGTGCACAACGAGCAGGCGGTGATTTCACCGAGCTGGTCAATTCATTCTGGTGTAGGCACTAAGCGTTACACCTTTATCTGGGGTATGGTTGGCGAGAATCAGGTTTTCTCAGACATGGATCACGTCAAAGTTAGCGAGTTGCGCTAACGAATTACCCACCAGATTTCATGTTGCAGGACAGCGGTAAATAAGCGCTCCCCTACTTCATCGTAGGGGGCGAAAAACCAGCAACCTGAGATATGACGGGTATAACCGGTATTTCCCTACAGTAACAAGCTCACGACAAGACATGTCGTTTACAGAGAGATTAAAGCTATGATTCTAGATTCATTCAATTTACAGGGCAAAGTGGCACTGATCACCGGCTGTGATACCGGTCTGGGTCAGGGTATGGCTGTCGGTCTGGCTGAAGCCGGCTGTGACATCGTCGGCGTCAACATTGTTGAACCGAAAGAAACCATCGAAAAAGTCACCGCCACAGGCCGTCGTTTCCTCAGCCTGACCGCTGACATGAGCGATATCTCCGGTCATGCCGCACTGGTGGAAAAAGCCGTTGCCGAGTTCGGTAAAGTGGACATTCTGGTTAACAATGCCGGTATTATCCGTCGTGAAGACGCCATCGAGTTCAGCGAAAAGAACTGGGACGATGTGATGAATCTGAACATCAAGAGCGTGTTCTTCATGTCTCAGACTGTTGCCCGTCAGTTCATCAAACAGGGTCATGGCGGTAAAATCATCAATATCGCCTCCATGCTGTCTTTCCAGGGTGGTATCCGCGTACCGTCTTACACCGCGTCTAAGAGCGCAGTCATGGGGATCACCCGCCTGCTGGCCAACGAATGGGCGAAACACAATATCAATGTCAACGCCATCGCCCCCGGCTACATGGCGACCAACAATACCCAGCAGTTGCGTGCGGATCAGGATCGCAGCAAAGAAATTCTGGACCGTATCCCGGCTGGCCGTTGGGGTCTGCCGCAAGATTTGCAGGGCCCGGCCGTGTTCCTGGCATCCAGCGCATCCGATTATGTGAACGGTTACACCATCGCTGTTGACGGCGGCTGGCTGGCTCGTTAATTTTTCTACAAAAAACACTTATGGACAAAGGCACAACTTCATGTTGTGCCTTTCTTTTATCTATCAGTAAGTTACTAAAACATCCCCGCACCAGATAGTTTCCAAATCTTCCATAAAAAATTTTCAAAACAACGTTCCGACTTTGATCACACTTTCGATATTGAGCACATGACGAAAATATAATTTGCACAATATAATCAATCAAAACAATGTTTCTATTTATAAGGAACTGTTTCCTCCAGTTCTGCAAGAAGGTAGTCCATGAGTATTTTTACTGATTTGAACACCAGCAGAAAATGGCAAATCGACCAATGGTTGTCGGCGATTAACAGCCATATTGAAAAAATTCAACAATGCGGCCACAGTCAGATCAATCCAACGCCGTTATTGGTTGACGGATTTGAGATAAAAACACAATCTCCAGTTGTCTGGCAGTTTCCCGATGGTCATGACGCACCGATATCCAACTTCGCCAGTCAGCAAAACTGGTTGAAATTATTAGTATCTATGAGCGTCGTCACAGAAACGGAAAAATATCGCCAGTCTGCTTTTTCTCAGTGCGAGTATTTTCTGGATCATTTTGTCGATGACAACAGCGGGCTTTTTTATTGGGGCGGTCATCGTTTTATTAATCTTGATACGCTGACCACCGAAGGTCCAGAATCCAAATCATTGGTGCATGAATTAAAACACCATTTGCCCTATTACGAATTTTTGTATCAGGTTAATCCGGAAAAAACCCATCATTTTATTCAGGGCTTCTGGAATGCGCATGTAGAGAATTGGGACTGCCTGGATTTAGGTCGCCATGGCGATTACGCCAGACCGCGCGATCCGCATGTCTTTCTGCATACTCGCCATGATGTGGTAGACCCTGCCAAATGGCCTGAACTGCCGTTAACCAAGGGCTTAACCTTTGTTAATGCCGGAACCGATCTGATCTACGCCGCATTCGTTTATGCTCGTCACAACGATGATGTACATGCGGCAAACTGGGGTAAGCATCTCTACCGACAGTATGTGTTGGCGCGCAACCCGGAAACCGGTATGCCGGTTTATCAATTCAGCTCGCCATTACAGCGCCAGCCTGTACCCGCCGATGACAATCAAACCCAATCCTGGTTTGGCGACCGCGCACAGCGGCAGTTCGGCCCGGAATTTGGCGCGATAGCCCGTGAGGCCAACGTACTGTTTCGCGATATGCGCCCGCTACTGATCGATAACCCGTTGGCTATGTTGGATATTTTACAGCATCATCCCGACACGGACATGCTGACCTGGGTGATCACCGGCCTGAAAAACTACTATCAGTATGCTTACGATGTCGATAGTAACAGCTTGCGGCCAATGTGGAATGACGGTCAGGACATGACCGGCTACTGCTTCAAACGTGATGGCTACTACGGTAAAGCAGGCACCATTCTGCAACCTTTCCCACTGGAAGGCGATTACCTGCTGCCATTGGTACGCGCTTGGTGCCTGAGCGATGATGACGACCTGTACACGCTGATCGTCACGATGCTCTCGCGGCTGGAGAAACAAGGTATTCATCAATCCGCCTCGCCGTTCTTGCTGTTGGCGATTACCGAGTTGGCGCAGGCCAAACAATCGGCGCAGTGGGCGGAATACGCCTGGCAGATGGCGGAAATTTTATTCAAACGCTATTTCCATCACGGTTTATTCGTACGATCAGAACATCATCGCTATGTACGACTTGACGATCCTTTCCCGGTCATTCTGCTGACGCTGATAGCCGCCTGCAGAAATAAATGGTCAGAGATACCTGCTATTTTAACTCAGGGGGGATATATTCATGGCGACTACCGTATTAATGGAGAAAGCCGAGTTATTTATGACACGGAATTTATTTACCCGGAAAAATTAATCCAATAATTTTATTTTTTACAGACTCACCATTACTAAAGTAGGTAGGCATTATGAATGAAAACAGAATGCTGGGGTTAGCTTATATCTCTCCCTATATAATAGGGTTGATAGTTTTCACTGCTTTCCCCTTTCTTTCATCATTTGTGCTCAGTTTTACTGAGTACGATTTAATGAGTCCCCCCACATTCACCGGTCTGGAAAATTACCACCGGATGTTTATGGAGGACGATCTTTTCTGGAAATCCATGGGAGTAACATTTGCTTATGTCTTTTTGACTATCCCGCTGAAACTGATTTTTGCACTGCTTATTGCGTTCGTGCTGAATTTCAAGTTACGCGGAATCGGTTTTTTCCGTACCGCTTATTACGTACCGTCGATTCTCGGCAGCAGCGTGGCTATCGCCGTACTGTGGCGCGCCTTGTTCGCCATCGACGGGTTGCTGAACAGTTTTATCGGCGTCTTTGGTTTAGATCCGGTCAACTGGCTGGGTGAACCGTCGCTGGCGCTGATGTCGGTTACCTTACTGCGTGTCTGGCAGTTCGGCTCCGCGATGGTGATCTTCCTGGCTGCCTTGCAAAACGTACCGCAATCGCAGTATGAAGCGGCGATGATCGATGGCGCATCGAAATGGCAGATGTTCCTGAAAGTCACCGTACCGCTGATTACACCGGTTATTTTCTTCAACTTTATTATGCAGACGACGCAAGCGTTTCAGGAATTTACCGCGCCCTACGTCATTACCGGTGGTGGCCCAACCCACTACACCTATCTGTTCTCGCTCTATATCTATGATACGGCCTTCAAGTATTTCGATATGGGGTACGGCGCGGCCCTGGCATGGGTGCTGTTCCTGGTGGTAGCCGTATTCGCCGCTATCTCCTTTAAATCGTCTAAATACTGGGTGTTCTATTCCGCCGATAAAGGAGGAAAAAATGGCTGATATTCATTCCCCACTGTCTGCGCAGAGTATCGCTGCGGCAGAAGTTCGCCGCACGCTGCGCCGTGAAAAAATCAATGCGGCCATCCGCTACATTATTTTGCTGTTCGTCGGCATTCTGATGCTCTACCCGTTGGCGTGGATGTTCTCTGCATCGTTCAAACCGAACCATGAGATTTTCACGACCCTCAGCCTGTGGCCGGCACACGCCACCTGGGATGGCTTTATCAACGGCTGGAAAACCGGCACTGAGTACAACTTCGGTCACTACATGATCAATACCTTCCAGTATGTGATTCCGAAAGTGGTGCTGACGGTTATCTCTTCCACCATAGTGGCTTATGGTTTTGCCCGGTTTGAAATTCCGTGGAAAAACTTTTGGTTCGCGACCCTGATCGCCACCATGTTGCTGCCAAGTACCGTGTTACTGATTCCGCAGTACATCATGTTCCGTGAAATGGGCATGTTGAACAGCTATCTGCCGTTGTATGTGCCGGTCGCATTCGCTACGCATGGGTTCTTTGTATTCATGCTGATCCAGTTCCTGCGCGGCGTACCGCGTGATATGGAAGAGGCCGCACAGATCGATGGTTGTAACTCCTGGCAGGTATTGTGGTACGTCGTCGTGCCTATTCTGAAACCGGCCATCATTTCGGTTGCGCTGTTCCAGTTCATGTGGTCAATGAACGACTTTATCGGCCCGCTGATTTACGTTTACAGCGTGGACAAATACCCGATTGCGCTGGCTCTGAAAATGTCTATCGACGTAACAGAAGGCGCACCGTGGAACGAAATTCTGGCAATGGCGAGTATCTCCATTCTGCCGTCCATCATTATTTTCTTCATGGCTCAGCGCTACTTCGTTCAGGGCGTTACCAGCAGCGGAATTAAAGGTTAATTGAGGATTTATCATGGCTGAAGTCATTTTCAACAAACTGGAAAAAGTTTACTCCAACGGTTTCAAAGCAGTTCACGGTATCGACCTGACGATCAAAGACGGCGAATTCATGGTTATCGTAGGGCCGTCTGGTTGTGCGAAATCCACCACTCTGCGCATGTTGGCCGGGCTGGAAACCATCAGCGGCGGCGAAGTTCGCATCGGCGAAAAAATCGTCAACAATCTGGCACCAAAAGATCGCGGCATCGCGATGGTGTTCCAGAACTATGCGCTCTACCCGCACATGACGGTTCGCGAAAACCTGGCCTTTGGCCTGAAACTCAGCAAGATGCCGAAAGACAAGATCGAAGCGCAAGTTAACGAAGCGGCTAAGATTCTGGAACTGGAAGAATTGATGGATCGCTTGCCGCGCCAGTTGTCCGGCGGTCAGGCGCAGCGCGTGGCTGTTGGCCGCGCCATCGTCAAAAAACCGGATGTGTTCCTGTTTGACGAACCGCTCTCCAACCTGGACGCGAAATTGCGCGCCTCAATGCGTATCCGTATCTCGGATCTGCACAAACAGTTGAAAAAGAGCGGCCATCCGGCCACCAGCGTCTACGTGACCCATGACCAGACCGAGGCCATGACGATGGGTGACCGTATTTGCGTCATGAAGCTGGGCCACATTATGCAGGTCGATACGCCGGATAATCTGTACCACTTCCCGAAAAACATGTTCGTCGCCGGGTTTATCGGCGCGCCGGAAATGAATATCAAACCCGGCAAGCTGCTGGAAGATAATGGACAGATCTCGCTGCAGGTAGGCAAATACACCATGGGTCTTAACCAGTCGAAGCAAGACAAAGTTCGCGGTTACATTGGTAAAGATATCTGCTTCGGCGTTCGCCCAGAGTATGTCACGGTATCTGAATCGCCGTTCGACGGCGGTCATTTCCAGGGTGAATTGGTGCGTGCCGAAAACATGGGCCATGAGTTCTTCATGTACATCAAGGTTGATGGATTTGAACTGACCAGCCGTATGCCGTCAGACGAAGCACGGGTGATTATCAACAATGGATTGAATCGTCAGGTGTATTTCAAGTTCGATATGGATAAATGCCATATTTTTGATGCCAAAACAGAACAAAATATCTCTCTTTAACAGGAGTATAACCGATGAAAAAAGTGATCCTACGCACATTGATTGCCTCTTCTCTTGCACTGATGGCACATCAGTCCTTTGCGGCTGAGCAAGTTGAATTGCGTATGTCATGGTGGGGCGGTAACGGTCGCCACCAGGTGACACTAAAAGCCATTGAGGAATTCCAGAAAAAATATCCGGATATCAAGGTTAAAGCGGAATACACCGGTTGGGATGGACATCTGTCTCGTTTGACCACGCAGATCGCGGGTAATACCGAGCCTGATGTAATGCAGACCAACTGGAACTGGCTGCCGATATTCTCCCGTACCGGTGATGGCTTCTACGACCTGAACAAAACGAAAGACGTGCTGGATCTGTCGCAGTTTGATGCGAAAGAACTGCAGGCGACGACGGTTGACGGCAAACTGAACGGGATTCCGATTTCCGTGACGGCCCGCGTCTTCTATTACAACACCGAAACCTGGAAGAAATCCGGCCTGACCGCCCCGAAAAACTGGGATGAACTGGTGAATGCAGGCAAAGTCTTCAAAGAAAAACTGGGCGACCAATTCTATCCGCTGGTGCTGGAGCATCAGGACTCGTTGGCGTTGCTGAATTCTTACATGGTACAGAAGTACAACATTCCGGCGGTGGACGAGAAAAACAAGAAATTCTCTTATACCGACGCGCAATGGGTAGAGTTCTTCGAGATGTACAAGAAGCTGGTTGATGGCCACGTCATGCCGTCTGCGAAATACTACGCTTCGTTCGGCAAGAGCAACATGTATGAAATGAAGCCGTGGATTGCCGGTGACTGGGGTGGCACGTACATGTGGAACTCCACCATCACCAAGTACTCCGATAACCTGCAGCCGCCGGCCAAACTGGAACTGGGTGCCTACCCCATGCTGCCGGGTGCCAAAGAAGCGGGATTATTCTTTAAACCAGCTCAGATGTTGTCTATCGGCAAGTCCAGCAAGCACCCGAAAGAAGCCGCTATGTTGATCAACTACCTGTTGAACAGTAAAGAAGGCATTCAGGCGCTGGGGCTGGAACGCGGCGTGCCGTTAAGCAAAGCAGCCGTTGCTCAGTTGCGTGCCGATGGCGTCATCAAAGACAACGACCCGTCGGTAGCGGGCCTGAACCAGGCATTGTCCTTACCGCATGAAACCAAGACATCGCCTTATTTCGACGATCCGCAAATCGTCGCCCTGTTTGGTGATGCCATTCAATATATCGATTATGGTCAGAAATCAGTGGAAGAAACCGCCAAATACTTCCAACGTCAGGCTGATCGTATTCTGAAACGCGCCATGAAAGAATAACTGCCAACTGGTTATTTCTCTAAGCCCCGTGCTCTGTGCCGGGGCTTTTTTTATTAAAAATGAAACAAACAGAATCATATTGCCGATCATCGTCACAATTTGAAATCATTTTGAAGTTATTGTGATTCTAAAAGATCAAGATCACAAAACAAAATTAAATAATCCATAAAATAGAACTCGTTCCATGAGAACACATCGTTTTTATTTTTTTTATTCTTTTTCTTTATCTGTATATCTATAGGGAAAGTACAATGAAGATTAAATTATTAACTTTGGCTGTTGCATCTCTGATTAGCGTTAATGCTCTGGCTGTATCCATCGATTATCGTCATGAAATGACGGATAACGCTAAAGTTGGTCATAAAGACCGTCTGTTAATCTCTCACCGTTTTGCGAATGGCTTTGGATTATCCTCCGAAGTAAAATGGGCTCAATCCGGCAAGGACGGTAACCCAAACAGACCATTTAGCGAACAGGTCAGCAACGGCACCGAAGTTGTCGCCAGTTACGTGTATAAATTCAACGACGTCTTTTCTATCGAACCAGGGTTTTCTTTAGAATCAGGATCTTCCAACAACAACTACCGTCCTTATCTTCGTGGCCGGGCTAATGTGACCGATGATTTGTCTGTCGCTTTACGCTATCGTCCTTATTTCAAACGTAACAGTGAGAACATCAATGATAAGGATCGTAAAAGTACGATGGACAAAGGTTATACTTTAACCGGTAATATCGACTATAACTTCCTGGATGTTTATACCCTCGGTTACGAGCTGGAATACAAGAAAGGCACCTCCGGCGAAACAGTCCTTTCTGACAACGATAATTATGACATCACCCATAGTGTGAAATTGTCTTATAAATGGGATAAGAATTGGAAACCGTATGTTGAGTTAGGCAACGTTTCTGGTTCTAAAACCACTGACGAACGTCAGACCCGTTACCGTGTAGGCGTGCAATATAGCTTCTAATCGCTGTCTGTGACGCCTGAAATAAGGCGTCAAAATGGATAATAAAAATGACTGCAATATGGAATCTTTATTATCCAGGTTAATATCCAGTGGAAATTAACCAAACCATCAATTCGTCTTTTTAAATTTCTGTGTCGATGTCCCTTCTCGGGAATCATATTATTCGCCACTTTGGGTAAACATTTTATTCTCTTCGATGAAATGTTTACCTGTTTTTTTATCTCCTTCGCCTTCATACTAGTGTTATTAATCTGACCACCCCCATCCAACCATCAACCCTGAATATATGAGTAAACTGTTATGTCATTATCAAAGATAATTGCAGGAACACTTATTATGTCTGTCAGTGGATTCAGCCTTGCCGAGACCACCTTCCCGATATGGCCGCAAGGTGAAGCACCCGGCGCCATCACGTCATCGGTACAACAGCAAGTGGTCGAGCGCAGCAAAGACCCAGCCTGGCCGGATCGCGCCGTAACGGGCATTCGCAGCCCGGAAATCACGGTTTATGTACCGGACAACCCTAATGGCACAGCGCTATTAATTACCCCTGGCGGTTCTTACCAACGCGTCGTACTGGATAAGGAAGGTAGTGATTTAGCCCCATACTTTACCCAACAAGGCTACACCTTGTTCGTCATGACCTACCGTATGCCGGCTGACGGCCATCAGGAAGGTGCCGATGCGCCGCTGGCCGATGCTCAACGAGCGATACGTACGCTGCGTTCCCATGCCACGCAGTGGCGTATTGACCCACAACGTATCGGTATTATGGGCTTCTCCGCAGGCGGGCATGTCGCCGCCAGTCTGGGTACCCGTTTTGCACAAACCGTTTATCCCGCTCAGGATGAAATCGACCACGTAAGCGCCCGCCCTGATTTTATGGTGCTGATGTACCCCGTTATCTCTATGCAGGAAAATATTGCCCACGCCGGCTCCCGCAAGGCGTTGATGGGGTCACATCCCAGTGAAGCCCAAATCGAACGTTATTCCGCAGAAAAACAAGTCAGCGCCCAAACTCCACCGACATTTTTAGTCCATGCGATTGACGACCCATCCGTATCCGTAGACAACAGTCTGGTAATGCTATCGGCATTGCGGGAGAACAAGATTCCGGCTGAAATCCATCTGTTCGAACAAGGAAAACATGGTTTCGGTATCCGTGGTACCGTCGGGCTGCCGGCCGCAGCCTGGCCGCAGCTATTGAATAACTGGATAAAATCACTGCAATTGGATAAAAAGGCGGGGGAATCAAGCAGATAAATTATCGCTGCCGACAGCAATGCACCTTCCGCCGCTGATGACAATCTCTTATACTGTATAAAATGACAGTTTTTGAGATGTTTCATGACCGCGGAAGGCCACCTCCTGTTTGCCGTAGCCAGCGCAATCTTCGCAAAAAAAGCAGAATTATCGCCTGCCCTGGCAGCAGGCGACTGGTGGCATATTATCCCAGCCGCCTTGCTGACATCCTTGTTGCCCGACATAGACCACCCGAAGTCTATTCTCGGCCAACGCCTGAAATGGATTTCCGTCCCCATTGCCAGGCTGTGTGGGCATCGTGGTTTTACGCATAGCTTGCTGGCAATCGTGATGGGTGTCTATGTCATCCGCACTAGACTGCCGGCAGACTGGCCCTTACCGGGCGATGTCTATCACGCGATGATCGTTGGGTATTTAAGCCATATCGCCGCCGATATGCTGACAACAGCGGGTGTACCGCTCTTGTGGCCTTGCCGCTGGCGCTTTCGTCTGCCTTTACTGAATAGCGACAAAGGCAATCAACTGGAACGCTTACTGTGCGTCGGGCTGATTTTGTTTATGCTATTTCAACCGCAGCAACCACTTGAATCCTGGCATTACGGCGAACCTGCACGGCGGCTACAACAGGTCGGGCAGCAGTTACATCAGTTACTGACACCTTAATAACCACCCGTTTCGTTATTCCATTCCGGACCATCCATGTTGGTTATCTCTATAACCGCGATATACAAGACCTGCTATGCTACTGCGCTGGCTACGTTTTTTCAGGCGTAGCGGTGATGAACATTAAAAAAGGAGTAGTGGGATGAATTTTCCGCTGATAATAAATGTGGTTGTTTTTGCTGTGCTGCTTTTTGCACTAGGGTATTGCGGTAATAAAAATTGGAGTCTGTCGAAAAAGGTGTTGCTGGGTCTGATAACCGGCGTCCTGTTTGGGTTGGTATTACACCTGATTTATGGCGATGACAATCCTGTCATCAAACAGTCTATTGCCTGGTTCAATATTGTCGGCAACGGCTATGTACAATTATTGCAAATGATTGTGATGCCGCTGGTGTTCGTGTCGATACTGAATTCCGTTGCCCGGCTGCATAACGCCTCCTCGCTGGGAAAAATCAGCCTGCTTACACTCGGCACATTGCTATTTACCACGCTGATCGCCGCCTTAATTGGTATTTTTGTAACCAATCTGTTTGGCCTGACCGCTTCCGGGTTGGTACAAGGCGCGCAGGAAAGTGCTCGCCTGTCGACCATTCAGAATAGCTATGCCGGCAAGGTCGCCGACCTGAACGTACCGCAGCTATTGCTGTCGTTTATCCCTAAAAATCCGTTTGCCGACCTGACCGGCGCCAACCCGACGTCTATCATCAGCGTGGTCATTTTCGCCGCGTTTCTCGGCGTTGCGGCATTGCACTTGTTAAAAGACGATGCGGTAAAAGGCGAACGCGTCCTGACAGCGATTGATACCCTGCAATCCTGGGTAATGAAACTGGTTCGGCTGGTGATGCGCCTCACACCTTATGGCGTAATGGCGCTGATGACGAAAATGGTTGCCAGCTCCAATCTGCAGGATATTCTCAAACTGGGCGGTTTTGTTGTGGCGTCCTACCTCGGTCTGGGATTGATGTTTGGCGTACATGCCCTATTGTTGGCGATGACCGGCGTGAATCCGGCCCGTTTTTATCGCAAAGTGTGGCCGGTGCTAAGTTTCGCCTTCACCAGTCGCTCCAGCGCCGCCACTATTCCGCTGAATATTGAGGCTCAGACACGCCGTATCGGTGTGCCGGAATCCATCGCCAGTTTTGCCGCCTCTTTTGGCACGACCATCGGTCAGAACGGCTGTGCCGGGCTGTACCCAGCCATGCTGGCCGTCATGGTCGCGCCGACCGTCGGCATCAACCCCTGGGATCCGATGTGGATCGCCACCCTGGCAGGCATTGTCACCCTCAGTTCCGCGGGGGTAGCCGGTGTCGGCGGCGGCGCTACCTTCGCCGCGCTAATCGTCCTGCCGGCGATGGGATTACCCGTCACACTGGTTGCCCTGTTGATTTCGATTGAGCCATTAATCGACATGGGGCGCACGGCACTCAATGTCAGTGGGTCAATGACAGCCGGCACGCTGACCAGCCAGTGGCTAAAACAAACCGATAAAGACGTGTTCAATCGGAATGACGATACGGCATTAACTCACCGTTAATCTCTGTTTCGACGTCATAAAAAATGCCGGAGTGGTTTTCCCCTCCGGCATTTTTTCCGATCAGAATTTGGGATTGGTATCGTATTCCTGGCAGCTCTGGAACCCTTTGTTCAATACATGCCCCGTCTCATCAAAGCTGACGAAATAGTACTGAATCTTACCGTCGCGGGTGCCCAGCACATAGGTATTACAGGTGCCCCGGGCATGAAGCATGGTAGCCTGTGTCGATGCCGGCCCGGCAATTCGATTCACTTCCTGGCGACTCATGCCCTTTTTCACCTCCTTCACCACCGGTTTAGTGAAGAAGTTTTCGGCACGATCGTAAGCCACACACCCAGAGAGCATCAGGGCACTTACCGCGATACACATGAATAAATTATTTTTCTTCATGGAATGACCTCATTCGCTATCGGTGCAGCTAAGACTAGATAGTCAATGCCGCTTTTTCAAATCGGCGATTCTATTTCAAGCGGCTGATCGTTGACGAAAAAGCCCCCGATCCGATGTAAATCCACCTGCTTTTTCTTGTTCTTTTGTTCCGTCGGAATTAACGTTACTCTCTGGTGATGTGGGTAATTGTTTTGACACATCAATAAGTTCAGGAGGGGTGGACATGTCATTACAGAAAGAAATTATTCGGGCTCTCGGGGTGAAAAGCACCATCGATCCAGCACAGGAAGTTCGAGTGAGCGTTGATTTTTTAAAGAATTATCTGAAGGCTCATCCATTCATCAAAAGCCTGGTCTTGGGGATCAGCGGCGGGCAGGATTCAACGTTAACCGGCAAATTATGCCAGACGGCGATTACCGAATTGCGCCAGGAAACAGGCAAAGCCGATTATCGCTTCATCGCGGTGCGCCTGCCGTATGGCGTACAAGCCGATGAGCAAGACTGCCAGGATGCAATTCAGTTTATCCAGCCGGATCAGGTGCTGACCGTCAACATCAAACCGGCGGTGGAGGCCAGTGAAGCGACGCTGAGCGCCATCGGTATTGAGCTGTCTGACTTTGTTAAGGGTAACGAAAAAGCCCGTGAGCGCATGAAAGCCCAGTACAGTATCGCGGGTATGAATGCCGGACTGGTTGTCGGTACCGATCACGCGGCGGAAGCCGTCACCGGCTTCTTCACCAAATACGGTGACGGCGGCACCGATATCAACCCGATTTTCCGCCTCAATAAACGACAGGGCAAAGCCTTGCTCAACCTGCTGGGGTGTCCATCACACCTTTATACCAAGGCCCCAACGGCTGATCTGGAAGACGATCGCCCGTCACTGCCGGATGAGACGGCACTCGGCATCACCTACGAGAAAATCGACGACTACCTGGAAGGCAAACAGCTTGAGCCGATTGATGTCGCTATCATCGAAGGTTGGTATCGCAAAACCGAGCACAAACGTCGCCCGCCGATTACCGTCTTTGATGACTTCTGGCGTTGATAGCCTTAATTTCTCCAATTTCTCCGGGCAGAGGCTACTTGGTGGCACCTGCCCGTTTTCTCGTCATGTGATAGTCGATAGCCATTAATGATGCTCATAACTCCTCGGCGTGCAACGCTGGCCGGTTTGTTGGCGATAGTACTCTGGAGCACCTCTGTTGGGGTGATTCGTAGCCTGACTGAAGCGTTGGGGGCATTAGGCGGCGCGGCCATGATTTACACCGTCAGTGCGCTCTGCCTGCTGTTGCTTGGTCACCGCCCCGTTTTCCGCTCCCATGCACGGCTCTACCTGCTGCTTGGCGGCGCCTTGTTTGTCAGCTACGAAATTTGCTTTTCGTTATCGATTGGTTTGGCGCAAAACCGCCTGCAGGCAATGGAACTGGGGATGATTAATTACCTGTGGCCCTGCCTGACCATTTTGTTTTCACTGTTTATCAATCAACAAAAAAGCCGGTTGTGGCTATGGCCGGGCCTTGCCTTGTCGATCGCGGGGATTTTATGGATCCTGAAAGGCAATGGCGAGTGGACGCCCACACTGATGTGGCGAAATATCAGCGCTAATCCGCCGGCTTATGGTATGGCGTTAGCCGCTGCTGTGGTCTGGGCATTGTACTGTAATATCTCACGCCGCTTCGGTAACGGGAAAAGCGGCATTCTGTTGTTCTTTATCACTACCGCCGTGGTTTTATGGGGGCAATATCTGCTCAGCGATGTCCCGCCGTTCTCATTTTCAACGCGAACCCTATTGGAGCTGTTATTTATTGGAGCCTCAACCGCTCTGGCCTATGCTGCGTGGGATACCGGCATTCAACGAGGCAACATGGCGTTACTGGCCACGGCTTCTTACTTTACCCCAATACTGACGACGTTGATGGCGACGCTGTGGTTGCAAACTATTCCTACATTCGCTTTTTGGCAGGGAGTAATCATGGTAACGCTGGGGTCGCTATTGTCCTGGTTGGCGACACGCGAAGTCGGTTAAGGGTTAAGCTGAGCCAGAACAAAGTTTGCCGATTAAATGGCATTTATAATGCAATTTAAAAATCATCACGGGAACACGACAATGACCTCCCCCGGTAAACGTATCCAACGCGAAATTCGTACTATTCGGGCCATGCTCGCGCTGTATGAAAGGTCATTTCCAGCGCCTGCCGATGATGCGGATTATTATGCCAGGCTGCAGGATTATGCCTTGAAACGGCTGCAAAAGTGCTATTACGGGGAAAATAAGCCAGCCTGCAAACAATGCCCGATTCATTGTTACCAACCTGCGAAACGGGAAGCCATTAAAGCTATTATGCGCTGGGCTGGACCAAGAATGCTGTTGCACCACCCCATACTGGCCATTCGACACCTGCTGGATGATCGCAAGCCTGTCCCTGCTGCACCACCGCGAGAGCGAACAGCCAGAGAACCGAAATCGCCGATACTTTCAGACGATTCTGCAAAAGGAAAAGGCCGCTAATGCGGCCTTTTTGTCAAATCAAGACTCTTTGGGTGATGCGTTTTCCACCCTACTCTTCAATTTCTGCCCTGGACGGAACGTAACGACCCGACGCGCCGTAATCGGAATATCTTCGCCGGTTTTTGGGTTACGTCCCGGGCGCTGGTTCTTGTCCCGCAAATCAAAGTTGCCAAACCCCGACAACTTAACCTGCTCACCATTTTCCAGAGCACGCCGCACTTCTTCGAAGAACAACTCGACGAGCTCTTTGGCATCCCGTTTGCTGAGCCCAAGCTTTTCAAACAGGTATTCAGACATTTCAGCTTTAGTAAGCGCCATAGGTTAATCCCTCAAGGATGCTTGGAATCGCTGTTTTAGTGCTGCTACGCATTGCGCAACGGTAGCGGCAATTTCCTCTTCTGCCAGTGTACGAGCGGTATCCTGCAATACCAGACTGATAGCCAGACTCTTATATCCTTCCGCTACGCCCTTGCCCCGGTACACGTCAAACAAGTTTACGCCAACTAACTGATTTGCGCCAACTTTCTTGCACTCGGCTAAAACATCGCCTGCCGGCACATTCTCAGCCACAACCACCGCGATATCACGACGATTCGCCGGGAAACGTGAAATGTCCGCAGCCTCAGGCAACACGCGCTCAGACAGCTTATCCCACAGCACCTCAAACACCACGGTACGGCCATTCAGGTCCAGCTTGCGTTCCAGTTCCGGATGAATCACGCCGGCATAACCGATGCGCTCGCCTGACAGATAAATTGCCGCCGTCTGCCCAGGATGCAATGCGCAATGATGCTCGGCACGGAACTCAACGGCGGACAGTTTCCCGGTTAATGCCAACACGGCTTCCAAATCGCCTTTTAAATCATAGAAGTCAACCGCCTGACGCGCCAGATCCCAATGTTCTTCGTAGCGAGTGCCTGTAATCACCCCCGCCAACATAGTTTCCTGACGGACTCCCAGATCGGCGCTTTGGTCCGGAACAAAGCGCAGACCGCTCTCAAACACACGCAGACGGCTTTGTTGACGATTTTGGTTGTACACGACCGCGCCCAGCAACCCGCTCCACAGCGACAGCCGCATAGCGGACATTTCCACCGAAATCGGGCTCGGTAACATCAGCGCGTCTTCATCAGGGTGAATCAACGACTGAATCTTGGGATCGACGAAACTGTACGTAATCGCTTCCTGAAAACCGCGATCCACCAGCAGCGTTTTCACACGTTTAAGCGTCAGGTCCGCTTCGCGATGTTGCGTCATCTTAAGCGGTGCCTGAGTAGGAATATTCGGAATGTTGTTGTAGCCGTAAACACGGGCCACTTCTTCCACCAAATCCTCCTCGATTTCCATATCGAAACGCCAGCTCGGTGCTACCGCCTGCCAGCCATCAGCGGTTTTAGTCACCTGGCAACCCAGACGGTTAAGAATATCGCTGACTTTCTCATCGGAAATTACATGGCCGATTAATCGATCCAATTTGTCACGACGCAGAGTGATGGTCGCTCGTACCGGCAAATCTTTCTCGCTGGTCACATCTACCACCGGGCCGGCATCACCGCCGCAAATATCCAGCAGCAGGCGCGTTGCACGCTCAATCGCCTGATATTGCAATGCCGGGTCAACACCACGCTCATAGCGGTGAGAGGCATCGGTATGCAAACCGTAACGACGTGCACGCCCAGTGATCGACAGCGGATTAAAATAAGCACACTCCAGCAGCACATCCTGCGTTTCGGCATTTACGCCGGAATGCTCGCCGCCGAAGATACCGCCCATTGCCAGCGCTTTTTGATGATCGGCAATCACCAGTGTGTCGGCACTCAGCGTCGCATCGGTGCCGTCCAGCAGACGCAGGGTTTCCCCTTCCTTCGCCATACGCACGACAATACCGCCTTCCAGGCGGTTAAGGTCGAACGCATGCATCGGCTGCCCCAGCTCCAGCAATACGTAGTTGGTGACATCCACCACCGGATCGATGGAGCGGATACCGCAACGACGCAGTTTTTCACGCATCCACAGCGGCGTGGCAGCCTTCACATTGATACCCTTGACCACCCGCCCCAGATAACGCGGGCACGCTTCGGTCGCATCCACTTGAATCGGGAAACGCTCGGTAATAGTAGCGCTCACCGGCTCCGTCGTAGGCGAAGTCAACGCCAGCTCATTGAGCACGGCGACATCGCGCGCCACCCCCAGGATTCCCAGGCAATCAGCACGGTTGGGCGTCACGCTGATCTCAATCGTATTGTCATCCAGCTTCAGGTATTCGCGGATGTCAGTACCTAACGGCGCATCAGACGGCAGTTCGATAATACCGCTGTGATCGTCGGAAATTCCCAGCTCGGAGAAAGAGCACAACATCCCTTCAGACGGCTCGCCACGCAGCTTGGCTGCCTTGATTTTGAAATCACCCGGTAAAACAGCGCCCACCGTGGCTACCGCCACTTTGAGGCCCTGACGGCAATTAGGCGCGCCGCAAACGATATCCAGCAAACGTTCACCGCCCACGTTGACTTTCGTCACGCGCAATTTGTCTGCATTCGGATGCTGGCCGCACTCCACCACTTCCCCAACGACCACGCCGTGGAACGCACCGGCAACCGGCTCAACGCCGTCCACTTCCAGGCCCGCCATGGTGATTTGTTCAGATAAGGCATCGCTGCTGATAGCTGGGTTAACCCATTCCCGTAACCAGAGTTCACTGAATTTCATCTTGATATTCCTGCCTTATTTAAACTGTTTGAGGAAGCGTAAATCGTTTTCGAAGAAGGCGCGCAGGTCCGTCACGCCGTAACGCAGCATGGTCAGACGTTCCATCCCCATACCGAAAGCAAAACCGGAGTATACTTCCGGGTCGATACCGACATTACGCAACACATTTGGATGCACCATGCCGCATCCCAGCACTTCAAGCCATTTGCCGTTCTTGCCCATCACATCCACTTCGGCAGACGGTTCGGTAAATGGGAAATAGGACGGGCGAAAACGCACCTGCAAATCTTCCTCAAAGAAATTACGCAGGAAATCATGCAGCGTTCCCTTCAGGTTGGTGAAGCTGATGTTTTTATCCACGATCAGCCCTTCCATCTGGTGGAACATCGGAGTATGCGTCTGATCGTAATCGTTACGGTAAACACGCCCCGGTGCGATGATGCGAATCGGCGGCTGCTGTTTTTTCATGGTGCGGATCTGCACGCCCGAAGTCTGCGTACGCAGCAGGCGGGTGGCATCGAACCAGAAAGTGTCATGATCGGCACGAGCCGGGTGGTGCCCCGGAATATTCAACGCATCGAAATTGTGGTAGTCGTCTTCGATTTCCGGGCCTGACGCCACGGCGAATCCCAGTTCACCAAAGAAAGTTTCAATGCGATCGATAGTGCGGGTAATCGGATGCAGACCGCCATTCTCCATAGTCCGCCCCGGCAGTGAGACATCAATGGTTTCTGCTGCCAGGCGGGCATTCAGCTCAGCACTTTCCAGCGTCTGCTTGCGCGCATTCAGCGCATCCTGCACCTCCTGCTTAGCCTGATTGATGACCGCACCCGCGGCAGGACGTTCTTCAGCAGGCAGCTCGCGCAGCGAGGTCATCTGAAGGGTTAAGTGACCTTTTTTGCCCAGAAACTCGACGCGCACGTTTTCCAGTGCGGCGATATCTCCAGCCTGCTCTATGGCTGTTCTGGCTTTGGCAACCAGTTCTGCGAGATGTTGCATTGCATTCCTCTTCTTCTGCCTGTACGGCCGACAATCATGATTGGAAAGATACGGTTTTCAGTGCGCCGGACGTTAACATGACCCACAGTTTCAGACATCCGGACCAATAAAAAAGCCTCCACAGAGGAGGCTTAGGCGCTACTTTTCGTTTCTCTTCTTACGCGCAAAGCCCCCGAGATTCAGGCGCTAAAGTAAAAAAAGAAACGGAAAATAGCAGTATTCATACTTGCGTTACCTTATTGTTGACTGGCTAACTGTTACCTAACCCGTTGACAATATACCAATTTCGCTTGTTCTGAAAGTCTTTCGTCTACAATAACGAAAGGTTGCAAGCATTTAACCGGCATCAAAGACGAAAAGAGGGAGACCAGCTCCCTCTTTACATCTGACTTACGCCAGAGCTGATTTCGCTTTTTCAACCAGTGCGCTGAAGGCCACTTTGTCGAATACGGCGATGTCAGCCAGAATCTTACGGTCGATTTCAACAGAGGCTTTTTTCAGGCCATTGATGAATTTGCTGTAAGACAAGCCATTCTGGCGGGCTGCTGCATTGATACGTGCAATCCACAGCTGGCGGAACTGACGCTTGCGCTGACGACGGTCACGGTAAGCGTACTGACCAGCTTTGATTACTGCCTGGAAGGCAACACGATAAACGCGCGAACGGGCACCGTAGTAACCTTTCGCTTGTTTCAGGATCTTTTTGTGACGTGCGCGAGCAACCACACCACGTTTTACGCGAGCCATATGCTCTCTCCTAAAGTCTTAATTCTGAGTTAAAAAAAGTTACTTATGCGTAAGGCAGACATGCTGCAACCAGGCCCAGATCGCCTTTGGAAACCATGGCTTTCGGACGCAGGTGACGCTTACGTTTAGTCGCTTTTTTGGTCAGAATATGACGCAGGTTAGCATGCTTACGCTTGAAACCACCGCTGGCGGTTTTTTTGAAGCGTTTAGCGGCGCCACGTACAGTTTTAATCTTTGGCATTGTTATTTCCACTTCGCATTGTTAAACAATGAATCAGATAAGGCGAACAAAACCGCGCTACACAAAGGCAACGCGGAATATGTTACTTGAATGCCTTACTGTTTCTTCTTCGGTGCCAGCACCATAATCATCTGACGCCCCTCGATCTTGCTTGGGAACGACTCGACGACAGACAATTCACTCAGATCATCACGGATGCGGTTAAGCATCTCGATGCCGATCTGCTGGTGCGCCATTTCACGTCCACGGAAACGCAGTGTGATCTTGGCTTTGTCACCATCTTCCAGAAAGCGAACCAGGTTGCGTAGTTTGACCTGATAGTCGCCATCATCGGTACCAGGCCGGAATTTGATTTCCTTAACCTGAATAACTTTTTGCTTTTTCTTCTGTTCTTTGGTGGCCTTACTCTTCTCATAGAGGAACTTGCCGTAATCCATGATTCGGCAAACCGGCGGTTCGGCGTTCGGGCTGATTTCAACTAAATCAACACCTGCTTCCTCAGCTTTCTCTAACGCTTCATTCAGGCTAACAATACCAATCTGTTCGCCATCAACGCCCGTCAGACGTACCTCTTGTGCGCGAATTTCTCTGTTGATGCGATTAGGACGCGCCGGTTGAACTCGTTTTCCGCCTTTAATACCTTATTCCTCCAACTGATGAAGACTACGGCTGCGAATTTCTTCCTGCAGCTTCGTGATTACTTCACTGACGTCCATACTTCCCAAGTCTTTGCCGCGGCGGGTGCGAACAGCTACTTTTCCTGCCTCCACCTCTTTATCGCCACAAACAAGCATATAGGGAACACGCCGTAAAGTGTGCTCGCGGATTTTAAAGCCTATCTTCTCATTTCTCAAGTCCGCTTTAACGCGAATGCCCGCATCTTGCAATTTTCTTGTCAATTCGCTGACATAATCGGACTGGCTATCCGTGATATTCATTACCACAGCCTGTACAGGCGCCAGCCAGGTCGGGAAGAAACCGGCGAACTCTTCGGTCAAAATACCGATGAAACGCTCCATTGACCCCAGAATCGCGCGGTGAATCATCACCGGAACCTGACGTTCGTTGTTTTCGCCCACATAAGAAGCGCTTAGACGGCCCGGCAATGAAAAATCAAGCTGTACAGTACCACACTGCCAGGCGCGATCCAGGCAGTCATGCAGCGTAAATTCGATTTTCGGCCCGTAAAATGCACCCTCTCCCGGTTGATACTCAAACGGGAGGCCGTTTTCAGTCAGTGCTGCGGCCAGATCTTCTTCCGCCCGATCCCACGTTTCATCGCTGCCGATACGTTTTTCAGGACGTGTTGACAGTTTCACCACGATTTTTTCAAAACCGAAGGTGCTATACATATCGTAGACCATCTTGATGCAGTTATTCACTTCATCACGTACTTGATCTTCGGTACAGAAGATATGGGCGTCATCCTGCGTAAAACCGCGTACGCGCATCAACCCATGCAGAGAACCTGACGGTTCATTACGGTGGCAACTGCCGAACTCCGCCATACGCAACGGCAGGTCACGGTAGGATTTCAGCCCCTGATTGAAAATCTGTACATGGCCTGGGCAGTTCATCGGTTTGATGCAATATTCACGGTTTTCTGATGACGTCGTGAACATCGCTTCTTTGTAGTTCTCCCAGTGCCCTGTTTTTTCCCACAGCACGCGGTCCATCATGAACGGACCTTTTACTTCCTGATACTGGTACTCTTTGAGCTTCATGCGCACAAACGCTTCCAGCTCGCGGAAAATCGTCCAGCCGTCGTTGTGCCAGAACACCATACCCGGCGCCTCTTCCTGCATATGATACAGGTCCAGTTGCTTACCGATTTTACGGTGATCACGTTTAGCGGCTTCTTCAAGACGCTGTAGGTAGGCACTTAACTGTTTCTTGTCTGCCCAGGCGGTGCCATAAATACGCTGCAGCATTTTGTTTTTGCTGTCGCCGCGCCAATAAGCGCCTGATGTTTTTTGCAGTTTGAAATGATGACAGAAGCGCATGTTCGGTACGTGCGGCCCACGGCACATATCGATATATTCTTCGTGGTGGTACAGCCCTGGACGATCGTCTCGGCTAATATTTTCATCAAGAATCGCCACCTTGTAGCTTTCGCCACGCGCCGTAAACGTATCACGCGCTTCCTGCCAACTGACTTTTTTCTTGACGACGTCGTAGTCTTTGCTCGCCAGCTCATGCATCCGCTTTTCAAGCAGTTCCAGGTCTTCCTGCGTCAACGTGCGATCCAGGTCAACGTCATAATAGAAACCATTGTCGATCACCGGGCCAATCGCCATTTTTGTATCAGGCCACAATTGCTTGATGGCATGACCCAGCAAGTGCGCACAGGAATGACGAATAATCTCCATCCCCTCTTCATCTTTGGCGGTGATGATCGACAGTTGCGCATCAGACTCAATCACATCAACGGCATCGACCAGCTCGCCATTAACCCGACCGGCGATACAAGCTTTTGCCAGACCTGGGCCGATATCCAGCGCGACATCAAGAGGAGAAACAGCATGGTCATAATGACGCTGGTTGCCGTCAGGAAGCGTAATAACAGGCATGTAAATTCCCTTATCTGCAGTGGTGAGCCACACGAAAGCTCACGTGCAAAAGATAATTGCGTTTGATTTAGATGGTCGGAGGAAAAGGATTTAACCCACAATTGTTAAATCAGTTTCGCCCTGTTGACAGGCAACATGGCAAGGCACCGTGCGACAGTTCAGCAAGATGGGCCATGCTTAACCCGACGGCGTAGAGTAGCACCATGCACCAGGGGATGCTACCCATCAGCTCAAAACAGGCGGCAAATTAACACGTAACGTACAGAATAACCTGTAGTTTGTCTCGAGCGCACTCACGCCAATCGACGCAGAACGTGCAGTCACCGTTCAGGGATCATATCCTTGAATAAGGCTTCCACCTCATTTTCTTTGGTTTCCGGCAATGTAGCAGGCTGCTCAGGCAGGGGCTCTGCGTCTTGTGCCGTCATCGGCACCAAAGATTGTAATAATGCGATCTGTTGTTTCTGTTGTTCAACAATCTCGTGCAGCAGTTTTATCTGCTCATTGGCCCGTACACTGGCCCGATTGATAAAGAACCAAACCAGAATCACCAGCAATACAATCAGAGCGACAAAAACCACTTCCAGCATGTCTGAAGCAAAACTACTCATGTCTAAAACCTGTTACATAACTTGACTCAGGCGCGCATTCTAGCACTGTGCCGCCAGAAAATTCGACACTAAATACCGTAATTCTGCCCTCCTGAGCCGGGTTTAGCGCATAAAAAAGCCTGTCGCAAGGACAGGCTCATTGCAGAATACCTCGACCACCGCCCATATCAGAACGGGTAATCGTGATATCCCATTTGATCAGAGATATTACGCGCCGCCGTATGCAACATGGCAACATACTCATGCTTATTATCTTCTGAAAAACGAATCGTCGGAAAAGAAATACTTAACCCGGCAATCACCACGCCAAAACGGTCAAACACCGGAACGGCAATACAACGCAAGCCTTCTTCCTGCTCTTCGTTGTCTTCGCCGAACCCTTGCTGACGAACCAGATCAAGTTGAGGCAACAGCTCTTCCGTATCAGCGATGGTGTGCACAGTGCTGCGCTTGAACTCCACATGGGATAGAATTTCTCTGACCTCATCACGATCACGCCAGGCCAGCAACACTTTGCCTATCGCCGTACTGTGCAACGGATTCCGACGCCCAATACGCGAATACATACGCAGGTTGTACATAGAATCAATTTTATGGATATAAACGATGCTATCTTCATCCAGTGCGCCAAGGTGGATAGTTTCACGAGTCAGCGCCGATAACTCGCGCATCTGAATATCCGCACTACGGATCAGATCAACGTTTTGCAGCGCTTTAGCGCCCAGCTCAAACAATTTCAACGTCAGCGAATATTTCTCTGACTCACCTTCCTGAGCAACATATCCCAGAGATTTCATCGTCTGTAGGAAACGATAAACAGTACTTTTAGACATCATTACGCGCTGTGAAAGTTCAGTAATGCCAATTTCACGCTCTTCGCCTAATGCCTGTAAAATACCAAAAACCTTTAAGACTGATGACACGGAATCGGGTTGTTTATCTAAATCTGCAATAGCCATTTTGGTGGTTACCCTACTCAGTATTTTTTGTTTTAAAAAAAATAGAACACTTGTTTTAGTATAAAGGGAACGCTTTGAACATGGCAATCGGGCATTACTATTACTGGCAATCTGCTTAACATTTGTCCATCACAATAGTACTGCCTGATTAATAGTCTTATTGTAAAAGCGAAAAAAAACCGCGCCCTTCATGGGCACGGCTGCAGGTACGGTTATTGCCACACGGAATCAGGCACTTTAGCCAGATACAACGCCGGCTTACCATCGACATCAGACGTAAACAGAATATGTTTATCATCCGGTGTGAAAGATGGATGCGGATGCGTTACCTGACGGTCACCTTCCAACACTTCCCATGAAGTATTATGTTGCGCAACCTGGAAATGTTTCCCGGTCTTCATGTTGAACACATACAGGAAAGGATCGTTCTCGATTTTGTAGCCACCGTCATCTTTCACGTCTACCGGTGCGTTACAACCATCCCCAACCATCAGAGAGCCATCATAGTTACTCATCAAGTGGGAACAAGGCGGCATCTCTGTCAACTGACGGTTTTCCAGCGTAACGGGGTCAACGCTGCAAATGAAACGGTTAGTGCTGCCTTTCAGGTAAGAAACATAAGCCAGCGCAGAGCCATTCGGCACCCAGAATTCATGAGTACAGCTTTCCCCCGGCGCATGTTCTTTCACTTTGCGCATATTGGTGCCGTCTTCATTGATAAACCACATGCGGGCATCAACCAAATCATGTGGGCCTTCATGGCAGAACGCGACCGTATTGTCATCGCCAGGACGATAAATAGGATGACCCAACCACTGTTTTTCCTGCAGAATCGTCGTCGCTTCACCGGTTTTCAGGTCAATACGAATCAAACGGCAGCATGGATTGGTAAAATAGAACTCCTGGAATTTTTTCCAGTCGGTCAATGGTTTCCAATCCTCTTTCTTGATCTCGATACCCACCATCTTGGTGCAATCAGAGTTGGCAACCCAAGTACCGTACCCAACCCAATCATCCGGTACCTGATAAATATTGGTTTCTTCCAGTGTATTAAGATCAACGCGCATCAAGTTACGGACATTCTTCACATAATAAAGCGCATCGTCATTTGGAGACAGGAAGCCGCCAAACGTATTGTCACCTGTACCTTCGGTCAGCTGAGTGGCTTGCTGCGTTTTCAGATCTAACAAGTAATAGTTCCACGGCCCATCAAATGCACCACCAAACAGCAGCTTGCTACCATCATTGGAAAAACATTTCTGATAGAAGTAGTTGCGGTGGCAGATGACATCGGGAGGGGTGAGACGCACCACTTCGGTGCCGGTGACTGAATCCTGGTAGGTATGGAACGTAAAAGAAAGCTTTTTACCTTTGGCCATCCGTAAATCCTTAGCGCTTATCGTGAAAAATCAGACGCTGCCAGATGAAAGATACCTGTCATCCCGGCAATCGCCTTGTTATACCAGTATTGTAGAAACAATGTTTCACTTTTCCGTGATCATGGTTTTATTTTATAAAACATTCTTTCTCTTTTCACGGACTGTTTGCGTTAGCGCAAGATTATTTTGTCAGACGTTGAGCCGGATACGGCTGTAGCCACCGGGTAAGGGATAAAAAAACAAAGGCCCCGAAGGGCCTTTGCACAGAACATCGTCACGTTAATTACTTCAGGTATTCGCCCGAACGCAGCGCTTCAATACGCTTATCCAACGGCGGATGCGACATAAACAATTCGCTGAGCGATTTAGACTTACCATTGATACAGAAAGCCATCATGCTGCTTGCTTCCTGTGGTTCATAGCTGGTCTTCAGGCGCTGTAATGCAGCAATCATCTTCTCGCGGCCAACCAGTTTTGCCGAACCGGCATCAGCATGGAATTCACGGTAACGAGAGAACCACATCGTAATGATGCTGGCCAGAATGCCAAACACCAGTTCCAACACCATAGAAACCGCCATATAAACCAGCGGGTTTCCATTGCTGCTTTCCTCGCTATCATCACGGTTGCCGGACAAAAAGCTGGTGACGATTTGCGCGATGATACGGGAAATGAAGATCACAAAAGTGTTCACTACCCCCTGCACCAACGTCATCGTCACCATATCACCGTTAGCAATGTGACTGATTTCATGAGCAATAACTGCCTCAGCCTCATCACGACTCATGTTCTGCAATAGCCCGGTGCTGACTGCAACCAACGAACTATTACGGCGAGCACCTGTCGCGAATGCGTTAATATCGGGCGCATGATAAATAGCGACCTGCGGCATGGCGATACCTGCCTGCTGAGACTGGGCACGCACCGTCTCCAGCAACCAGCGTTCGGTTTCATCACGTGGTTGTTCAATCACCTCACCGCCGACGGAGCGCAGCGCCATCCATTTAGACATCAGCAGCGAAATGATCGACCCGCCGAAACCAAACACACCAGCCATGATAATCAAGCCTGCCATGCTGTTGTGCTGAACTCCCGTCAGGCTGAGTACCAGCCCGAATACCACCATCACCGCCAGGTTGGTGAGCAGGAAAAGCGCAATACGCATCATATGATTAAGATTTCCTCTTTCAGCAAAAGCAATAAAAGTGTTTGCAACAACCACATCGTATGGGTTGCGCGGCCATTTTCAAGCATCCATAACCTTTATGTTACCAAATTAACATAACTTTACACTTTTATTGGTAAATGTGGGGATAAAAGAATGGTTCTTCATCACGAAGAAACGGGCCGCCTGTAAGCGTAGCCATCGCCAGTATTCTCATCTGCATAATGTCAAAAGGAAGCAGAGAAACCGTTACGCTCACAGGCCGAGGTGTAATTAAATATAATTAATGTAATGTTTGCGTCATGTTCTCTGTTATATCGCGGCATAGGCTAAAGATTGCACGGTATGATGTCGCACAACCCTATTATTCTCGCCAGGTTGCGTGCTGTCGATACAAAAATATCTCGGGCATCCATTGCGTTTGTGCGGGTTAACAGATGCCCGCTACACCGGTTAAAGAGGTCGTCAGGCCAAAGGGGCGTTCTCCAGTTCCAGTAATTTCTCAAACTCCGCGGCCGGCATTGGGCGCCCAAACAGATACCCCTGCGCTTGCTCACACCCTTTATTGAGTAATCTTTCGCACTGTTCTTGCGTTTCTACCCCTTCGGCAATCACATCTAAACCAAAGCTTTTCCCTAAATAAAGGATCGCACGAACAATCGCTGCATCCGGTGCCGACTCACACATCGCTCGAACAAAAGTTTGATCGATCTTAAGCCGGGTAACCGGGTAGTGCTTCAACATGCTAAGTGAAGCGTACCCCGTACCGTAGTCATCAAAAGCAATGCTAATACCGCTGCTACGCAGTTCATTAAGCGGTTTCATCATACTTTCGTCATGTCGCAATATGATGTTCTCTGTAATTTCCAGCTCCAGCGCACCGGGTTTAAGCCCTGTTTGCATCAGAACATCTTTAATTTTCTGAGCTAAACGGCCCGAACGGAACTGTGCGGCAAACAAATTGATACTAATGCGGAAATTTCTCGCCCCGGCCCGGCACCACTCAGATGCCTGCTGGCAAGCGGATTGGACCACCCAATCGCCAATGCGCTCTGCCCACGGACCGCGCTCCAATGCAGACATAAATGCAGCCGGTCCTAGTAAGCCTTTATAGGGATGACGCCAGCGCAGCAGCGCCTCAGCCCCCACTATCTTACTGTTGACCAGACTCACCTGAGGCTGATAAAACACCTCAAACTCTTCCTGCTCATACGCCCTAATGAATTCCAGTTGGAAAGCGTGACGAGCCTGAAAAACCTCTCTTAACTCACGGGTAAAAAAGCGATAGCAGTTACGCCCATCCGCTTTCGCTTGATACAACGCCAAATCTGCACTGGTGAGTAAGTCTTGCACGGTTGTCCCATGCGTCGGGTACATCACCAGTCCAATACTGGCGCTGGTGTTGATTTGTTTGTTATCGACAAGCACGGCTTGCGAAATATCATGGATGATTTTTTCCGCCAGTTTCGCTACCCGCTCTTTATCATTCTGCTTCGGCAACAAAATAGCGAACTCATCCCCGCCCATGCGGGCAACCAGATCGCCGGACTGGACGTTATCCTGTAACCGCCTGGAGACACTGGACAAAATTTCATCGCCGCTGGCGTGTCCGAGGCTATCGTTGATATCTTTGAAACCATCCAGATCAATAATCATGATGGCCGCCGGCTCGCCGTTTTTCAGTACCTGATCCAACGTAGACGTCAGCAACGTGCGGTTAGCCAACCCAGTAAGAGGATCTCGGTGCGCCTGCAGGAATAACCGTTCTTCGTAGCGTTGTCTTTCCGTCGTATCACGCAAAATGATGCCATAACGCGTCTGATTGTGGTCATGCCACATGGATACCGTCAGCTCGGTTGGAATCATGGTGCCAGGCAAGGCTCGCGTTTCTAATTCAATCGAGCTGCCTTTAAAAATCGCGGTCTTGTCCGTTGCCAGGTGATGCAACTGCACAACAAACATATCTGGAACGATGCTGCTGATATGTTCACCGATGATCTGATCACGGCTGTACTCCAGCATTTTCTCTGCCGACTCGTTCCAGAAAGTGATCGTCCCTTTGTCATTAACGCAGAGAATGGCATCAGGCGACGATTCGGCAATACTCTCAAAACGGGCCTGACTGGCACGACGGGCCAGGTCCAGACGCCGCATTTCCAGCTTGTCCATCACCAGTGCGGCAAAATCCTGCAAGTTATGCGCATCGCGGGCACTTAGAGAAGCGCGGGGCTTGTTATCGATAATGCACAGCACTCCGATAGGAAACCCGCTAGGCGTCCGTAAGGGGATACCGGCATAAAAGCGAATGTGCGGCTCTCCGATGACCAACGGGTTATCTTTGAAGCGGGGATCTTTGCGCGTATCGGGGATCACCATGATCCGTTTCTTGAGAATCGCATGTGCACAGAAAGATTCGTCTCGTGACGTTTCACATACCGGCATCCCAATGCTAGCAGCAAACAGCTGTCGCTCTTTCTCTACCAACGAAATCAATACAATAGGGACATTGAAAACGTTGGCAGCCAAATTGATCAGATTGTCAAAACCAGGATCAGACAGCGGTTTGCTGATACCGTACTCTTGTAATGCCGCAAGTCGGCTTTTCTCATCTTTATTTGCTGGGGCTCGACTCATGGGGGTTCCCCTCACATTATCCATTGTTTTTTCTATCAGAAAAAATTGTAGCCTGTTGTCGCGATGATGCTTACCGTAACTTTTCACGCAAAAAAAATCACCGACGAATAAAATCCATCGATATCTTTCGATTAAATTTAAAACGATAACTGGCTACTGTCCCTCTTTGCTCTGTCTCTTCCCTACATCAGGGAACGCATCGGCCATGCAAATTATCGGACGGCATCAACAGAATAGCAAAATGCACACGCGGAGGAAGACCTAGCCGCCAAGATTTTCTGATTTCAATAAAAATAAAGGGAATTACAAGTGGTTAATTATTCTAATAGATCGTTATTCCCAATCATCAATCAAAACTTGATAACCTATCGCTATAAGATGTTTTAATCTGTTACCTTTCACCGCGAACCAATACGCTAGATACCTTTTCGCCACAGACTTAAATACAAGAAAACGCTTTTTCTTTAAGAAAATCGGCACGTAAAACCAAAATAATAATTACCTTATTGGTGTTATATCAGACACCAATCCTATTCCAATTCGATGCTGAAACGAGCGGAGAACCCCCCCTTCTGTTTACGTGTTGGCGTTATTACAAACAGTAACTGATGACAAATGCGGATAAAAAGCATCATAAAAGAGAAGAGAATGTAAAGTGATGCCTCAAATTGACAGAACAAAAGCGTTGACAGAAAAACATGCGGAACAGTAAACCCGAAAGGCCCAACATTGCTGCGGAATAATGCGTTAGAGAAACAGTATAGACAACAAAACAGTAACCTCACGGCGGTCTTGCCACCGTGAGGTTTTATTCGATGTCGCCATCGATTACATGTTGCTGATGATATCCTGCGCAAACTCGCTACATTTCCGCAGCGTAGCGCCTTCCATCAGACGTTCAAAGTCATAGGTGACCGTCTTGTTCTTGATCGCGCCTTCCATACCTTTCACGATCAGATCCGCTGCTTCAAACCACTCCAGGTGGCGCAGCATCATTTCAGCAGACAGAATAACGGAACCTGGGTTCACTTTGTCCTGGCCGGCATACTTCGGTGCAGTACCATGCGTAGCTTCAAACAGTGCGCACTCGTCGCCGATGTTGGCGCCCGGCGCAATACCGATCCCGCCGACCTGTGCCGCCAACGCGTCAGAGATATAGTCGCCGTTAAGGTTCATACAGGCGATCACATCATATTCAGCCGGACGCAACAGAATCTGCTGTAGGAAGGCATCGGCAATCACATCTTTAACGATGATATCTTTGCCGGTTTTCGGGTTCTTGATTTTCACCCACGGCCCACCGTCGATCAGCTCACCACCGAACTCTTCGCGAGCCAGTTGGTAGCCCCAGTCTTTGAACGCGCCTTCGGTGAACTTCATGATGTTGCCTTTGTGCACCAGCGTCACGGAGTCGCGATCATTCGTGATGGCGTATTCAATCGCGGCGCGAACCAGACGTTTGGTCCCGGCTTCAGAACAAGGTTTTACACCAATGCCGCACTGCTGCGGGAAACGGATTTTTTTCACACCCATTTCATCTTGCAGGAACTTGATGACTTTGTCCGCTTCCGGCGTACCGGCTTTCCATTCGATACCGGCGTAAATGTCTTCGGCGTTTTCACGGAAGATGACCATATCGGTCAATTCAGGATGTTTAACCGGGCTCGGCGTGCCTTCATAATAGCGAACCGGACGCAAGCAAATATACAGATCCAGCTGCTGGCGCAGCGCTACGTTCAGAGAACGGATACCACCACCCACCGGCGTGGTCAGCGGCCCCTTGATGGCTACACGGTATTCGCGGATCAGATCCAGCGTTTCATCCGGCAACCAGACATCTTGACCATACACCTGGGTGGATTTCTCACCGGTGTAAATTTCCATCCAGGAAATTTTGCGCTTACCCTGATAGGCTTTATTTACCGCGGCATCGACAACGTTAATCATGGCTGGCGTAACATCGACGCCAATACCATCACCTTCGATAAACGGAATGATCGGATTAGCCGGCACGACCAGTTTACCCTGAGCGTCAACCGTGATTTTCTGCCCTTCTGCCGGTACAACTACTTTACTTTCCATTAACCTCTCCTTCGAGCGCCATTTTGTTAATGACTTGTAAGATGCGTGTCAATACTACTTGAATATTTAGCCTGAGCCAATCACAAACCATTTCGAGTATAATGGTTTTGTCATTCACAGCCAGTAATAAGATGAATAAATTCCCTGTTAAAAATCACCGACTTAAACGATTCAGCTCTCGGCCAAAAAAAAATGCGCCGACGGCGGCGGCACAGGCGCGCATCGTTTTGTTCAATAAACCTTTCGATGTCCTGTCACAGTTTACCGATGAAGGCAGCCGCGCTACGCTGAAAGATTATGTCCCCTTGCGCGATATCTACGCTGCCGGCAGATTAGACCGGGACAGCGAAGGTCTGATGATACTGACTAACGATGGTCAATTGCAGGCGCGCCTGACACAACCCGGCAAGAAAACCCCTAAAATTTATTACGCTCAGGTTGAAGGTATTCCCGACGACGAGGCCCTTCACGCTTTTCGAACCGGCCTGCAACTCAACGACGGCACGACATTGCCGGCAGGTGCCGAGCGAGTGGAGGAACCCGCATGGCTGTGGCCGCGCCAGCCGCCAATCCGCGAGCGAAAAAACATTCCGGTTAGCTGGCTCAAAATCACGCTGTACGAAGGCCGTAACCGGCAGGTAAGGCGCATGACGGCGCATATTGGTTATCCGACGTTGCGTTTGATTCGTTACAGTATGGCTAACCAGACTCTTGATGGGTTATCTCCCGGCGAATGGAAGGAAATCGACCATGTTTAAACCGCATGTAACCGTAGCCTGCGTTGTTCAAGCGGAAGGCTACTTTCTGGTAGTTGAGGAAGAAATCAACCATCGCCGGCTATGGAACCAACCGGCTGGTCACCTGGAAGCGGACGAAACGCTGATTCAGGCCGCACAGCGCGAGCTATTCGAAGAAACCGGCATTCATGCCACGCCGCAAAGTTTTCTGCAATTACATCAGTGGATCGCGCCGGATAGCACCCCTTTCCTGCGCTTTAGTTTCACTATCGACTTACCTGAGCGGTTACCCACCACGCCTCACGACAGCGACATCGCCTGTTGTCACTGGCTGAAACCGGAGGATATTCTGCAGTCATCCTGTTTACGTTCGCCCTTGGTCGCCGCCAGCCTGCACTGTTATCAACGCGGACAGCGTTACCCGCTGAGCCTGCTGGAAGCATTTAACTGGCCTTTCCCCGATCCAGCCTGACGCCGCCCGGCTCGCGCCAGCTCAGGCGGCGAGCCCTCTTCCGTATGAGGCCGGTTATCGGGAGAAATAATCGGGTGTCAGGTAAATGTGTGATCAGAATAAATGTGTTAACCTGTTGCGCCTGTTTTTTGCTTTAACGCTTTACACCACCTCATTGAGTTTGAGTTCGCGAGATGTCCATGTCAGATAACAGCCAGAAAAAAGTGATTGTCGGTATGTCCGGCGGTGTTGACTCATCGGTTTCCGCCTACCTGCTGCAACAGCAAGGTTATCAGGTTGAAGGCCTGTTCATGAAGAACTGGGAAGAGGATGACGACACGGAGTACTGCTCTGCCGCCACTGATTTGGCTGATGCGCAGGCGGTGTGCGACAAGTTGGGAATTGAACTGCATACCGTCAATTTCGCGGCCGAATATTGGGACAATGTTTTTGAACATTTTCTGGCGGAATACCGCGCCGGCCGCACTCCCAACCCGGATATTCTGTGCAACAAGGAAATCAAATTCAAAGCCTTCCTGGAGTTTGCGGCAGAAGATTTGGGCGCGGATTACATCGCGACCGGCCATTACGTACGTCGTCATGACATCGATGGAAAAAGCCATCTGCTGCGCGGTCTGGACGGCAACAAAGACCAAAGTTATTTCCTCTATACACTGAGTCACCAGCAACTGGCCCAAAGCCTGTTCCCGGTCGGCGAATTGGAAAAACCACAGGTGCGGAAAATCGCCGAACAGCTCTCTCTGGCGACCGCCCGGAAAAAAGACTCCACCGGTATCTGTTTCATCGGCGAGCGCAAATTCCGCGACTTCCTGGCACGTTACCTGCCTGCACAACCCGGCCCAATCTTGTCCGTCGACGATGGTAAAGTGATGGGCGAGCATCAGGGCCTGATGTACCACACGTTGGGGCAACGCAAGGGGCTCGGCATCGGCGGCGTGAAAGAAGGCGGTGACGACCCGTGGTATGTGGTTGATAAAGACGTTGCCGGCAACGTGCTGTATGTCGCTCAGGGCCATGAGCACCCACGCCTGATGTCCGTCGGGTTGATCGCGCAGCAGTTACACTGGGTCGATCGTGAGCCTCTGGCGGCACCACTGCGTTGCACCGTCAAAACCCGCTATCGTCAGGCCGATATTCCCTGTGTGCTGACGCCGCTGGACGCCGACCGCATTGAAGTTCGTTTTGACGAACCGGTAGCGGCCGTCACGCCGGGCCAATCCGCCGTATTTTACCTGGGCGAAGTGTGCCTTGGCGGCGGTATCATTGAAGAACGCCTGCGCGCGGCGCAATAAACCGCAAACCCATATCGTATCCAGGGGAATCCGTGTGATCCCCTGGCATTTCAGGCTCCACGCTTCCCCGTTTACCCTATCGGCTACACCGTGCGCCATGTCAAATAAAACACGGCGTTGGCACCTTTTCCGCTGTCATGACACTAAACTTTGAATTATCGGACGATCAGGACAGCAGATTTGCAGCCCAGACTGGGTTTCGCCAGGTTGATGCTGGGTTCATCCTGATTTTTATGGCATGATCATCGCCTTTTTAGGCTGTGTGAGTGGAAAAGCCGGAGATTTCTGCCGGTTTTGCTTTTTCTTCTGGACCGCAGCGGAAGTGCAGACAGTATGGCTATTCCGGGCTCACACGCCGGCCAGATGATGTTGACAGGAGTAATTGTGGCTAAAAATTATCATGACATTACGCTGGCGATGGCAGGAATCTGCCAGTCTGCTCACTTAGTGCAACAATTGGCACATCAGGGCAGTTGCAATATGGATGCATTAAAAACGTCACTGAAAAGCATCATGAATATTAACCCCGCCAGTACACTGGATGTCTTTGGCAATGCGGAACAGAATCTGAAGATTGGGCTGGAAACTCTGCTGGGGATCCTTAATTCATCACGCGAAGGTCTGGGGGCGGAGCTTTCACGCTATACATTCAGCCTGATGGTACTGGAACGTCGCCTGCACAATAACCGCGAAGCGCTGGATGAATTAGGCAACCGCATCAATCAGTTGGATCGTCAACTGGATCATTACGACTTGTTATCGGATACGTTTATCAATGTGCTCGCCGGTATTTATGTTGATGTTATCAGCAAACTCGGCCCGCGCATTCAAGTGACTGGCGCGCAGGACGTGCTAAAAAACCCGCAGACTCAGGCGAAGGTTCGGGCAGTGTTGCTGGCCGGCATTCGTGCCGCCGTACTCTGGCAACAAGTAGGCGGTAGTCGGTTGCAACTGATGTTCTCCCGCAACAAGCTGGTGCGCCACGCGCAAGGGATCCTGACCCACAGTTACAGTTGACCCGGCCGGTCACCGGTTGATTGACGGCGGCTGCTTATTCCGGTTCAGCCGCCATCATGAGATACTGTTTACCAAGAGATACGACCTACCGTCAGATACGCTCTGTTATGAGATGTTATCTGCCATGAAATGCTTTTCGTCATGCGGTAGGATGGCAACAATCTATGTTACTTATTTGAAAACAATCCCAGGAGTTGCTTGCGATGGAATTATCCTCACTGACCGCCGTTTCCCCCATTGATGGACGCTACGGCGATAAAGTCAGCATGTTGCGCACTATTTTCAGCGAATACGGCCTGCTGAAATTCCGTGTGCAGGTTGAAGTACGTTGGCTGCAAAAATTGGCGGCCTGTGCAGAAATCAAGGAAGTTCCTGCATTTGATGCCGACGCAAACGCTTTCCTTGACAATATTGTCGCCGAATTCAGCGAAGAAGACGCCGCGCGCATTAAAACCATCGAGCGCACCACCAACCACGACGTCAAAGCAGTCGAATATTTCCTGAAAGAAAAAGTGGCGGCGGTGCCGGCACTGAATGCGGTAAACGAGTTTATCCACTTCGCCTGTACTTCCGAAGATATCAACAACCTGTCCCATGCCCTGATGCTGGACACCGCCCGTCGCGATGTGCTGTTACCGTTCTGGCGTAATATCATTGATGCCATCAAACAGCTGGCGCAGCAGTATCGCGATATTCCGCTGCTGTCCCGTACTCACGGCCAGCCGGCTACGCCGTCGACTATCGGTAAAGAGTTCGCGAACGTCGCCTATCGAATGGAGCGCCAGTTCCGTCAACTGCAACAGGTGGAAATCCTGGGCAAAATCAACGGCGCCGTAGGCAACTATAACGCCCATATGGTGGCGTATCCTGCGGTTGACTGGCACCAGTTCAGCGAAAGTTTCGTGACCTCGCTGGGTATTCAGTGGAACCCCTACACCACGCAAATCGAACCCCACGACTATATTGCCGAGTTGTTCGATTGCATCGCCCGTTTCAATACCATTCTGATCGATTTTGACCGTGATATATGGGGTTACATTGCCCTTAACCACTTCAAACAGAAAACCATCGCCGGTGAAATCGGCTCCTCCACCATGCCGCACAAAGTTAACCCGATCGATTTCGAAAACTCCGAAGGCAATCTGGGGCTGGCGAACGCGGTAATGAGCCACCTTGCCAGCAAACTGCCGGTATCACGCTGGCAGCGCGATCTGACTGACTCTACGGTGCTGCGTAACCTGGGTGTGGGAGTCGGCTATGCCGTCATCGCTTATCAGGCGTCGCTAAAAGGCATCAGCAAACTGGAAGTCAATCGTGACCATCTGCTGGATGAATTGGACCACAACTGGGAAGTTCTGGCTGAACCGATCCAGACAGTAATGCGTCGTTACGGTATTGAAAAACCGTACGAGAAACTGAAAGAACTGACCCGCGGCAAACGTGTCGACGCCGAAGGGATGAAAGCCTTTATCGATGGTCTGGCGTTGCCGGATGACGAAAAAACACGTCTTAAAGCCCTGACTCCGGCCAATTACATCGGCCGCGCCGTCAACATGGTTGACGAACTCTAACCTCACTTCGGGCGGCATACCCGGCCGCCCGGCTTAGCGCCTATATAAGACAGGCTATTATTTCCTGCCCAACCGTTTAACCTCAGTTGAGCACAACTGTGGATAATGCTGCTGCAACCGCTAAAAATAGAGCATTGCTATTGTTGGCTATCCCACCTGGTGCCAAAGCGTATGGATGCACACGGCAAAGCCTGTACAACGCGTTGGTAGTTCACTAAGTTTAGACAGCTACTGCATAGTGATAGTTACTGCATAGTGATAGCGACTACGTAGTAATAGTGACTACGTGTGGATCGCTCTCATCAGGAAAATGACCGAGGAAAACCGTCATGCGCATTCTTGTCGTTGAAGATAATGTTCTGCTACGCCATCACCTCAATGTCCAGTTGAATGAAATGGGGCATCAGGTTGATGCCGCAGCGGATGCGAAAGAAGCGGATTATTTTCTTCAGGAACATGCGCCGGACATTGCGATTGTCGACCTGGGCCTGCCGATAGAAGATGGCACCAGTTTAATCCGTCGCTGGCGCTCGCATCAGGTCAAGCTACCGATTCTGGTTCTCACCGCTCGGGAAAGCTGGCAGGAAAAAGTGGCGGTACTGGAAGCCGGCGCCGACGATTATGTCACTAAGCCGTTCCACATAGAGGAGGTCGTTGCTCGTATGCAGGCGTTGATGCGCCGCAACAGCGGCCTGGCTTCGCAAATCATCAGTCTGCCGCCCTTTGAAGTCGACCTGTCACGCCGGGAATTGCTGGTACATGGCGAAGCAGTCAAGCTGACGGCGTTTGAATACACGATCATCGAAACGTTGATCCGCAATAATGGTAAGGTCGTCAGCAAAGAATCGCTCATGCTGCAACTCTATCCGGACGCCGAGTTACGGGAAAGCCACACCATTGACGTCCTGATGGGGCGGTTACGCAAGAAACTGCAATCCGCCAACTCCCATGATGTCATCACCACGGTGCGCGGGCAGGGTTACCGCTTCGATATCTAATCATTCTTGACGATATATTTTACTCTGGACGATATATTTTACTCTGGAGAGTAAGTTGAAAAAATCGCCTTTTTCGCTGCGTTTTCGTTTTCTGATCGCAACCGCGGCAGTGGTACTGGCGCTGACGCTGTCCTATGGCATTGTCGCCGTGGTGGGATACAGCGTCAGTTTTGATAAGACATCATTCCGCCTGCTACGTGGCGAAAGTAACCTGTTTTATAGTCTGGCGCAGTGGCATGACAATCAACTGACTATCGCCACGCCACCAGAAATCGACATCAATTACCCTACGCTGGTGTTTATCTACGATAAGCACGGCAATTTGTTGTGGCGTGAACGCGCCGTCCCGGAGCTGGAATCCCAGATAAAACCGGAATGGCTGGAAAAAACGGATTATCACGAGCTGGATGCCGACAGCAACACCAGTAATGCCGTATTGCAAGGCAGTAACCCACAAATGCTGGATAAGTTGCACGCCTACAGTTCGGAAGACAAAACGCCGTTCACCCACTCTATCGCGGTCAATGTTTACCCGGCGTCGGAGCGTTTACCCAAGCTGGTGATCGTGGTGGTAGACCGGGTCCCGCAGGAGCTGCAACAGGCGGATGTAGTCTGGGAGTGGTTTCGTTATGTGTTTATCGTGCATCTGGTGCTGGTTTTACCGTTACTGTGGCTGGCGGCACACTGGAGCTTGCGGCCAATCAAGCATTTGGTTCACCAGATTAGCGAACTGGAGCACGGTTCACGCGAGCACCTGGACGAAAACCCGCCGCAGGAGTTGAACAGCCTGGTGCGTAACCTCAATACACTGTTGAGCAATGAGCGCCAGCGTTATCACAAATATCGCACCACCCTCACCGACCTGACCCACAGTCTGAAAACGCCGCTGGCGGTGTTACAAACCACGCTGCGCTCGTTGCGTACCGGCAAAGAGCTGACCATCGAGCAGGCCGAACCCATCATGCTGACGCAAATCAGCCGTATCTCACAGCAAATCGGTTATTACCTGCACCGTGCCAGCGTACGAACAGAACACCTGTCCATCACGCGGGAAGTGCACTCCGTTCCGGCGCAACTCGATGCGCTCTGTTCTGCATTGAATAAAGTGTACCAACGTAAAGGCGTAGTCCTGACGATGGATATTGCGCCGGAGCTGACGTTCATCGGCGAGAAAAATGATTTTATGGAAGTCATGGGTAATATTCTCGATAACGCCTGCAAGTATTGTCTGGAGTTCGTAGAGATCAGCGCGCGTTATTCCGGCCAAAAACTGCATCTGGTGATTGAGGATGACGGCCCCGGTATCCCCGATAGTAAACGGGAAGTGATATTCCAGCGCGGACAACGGGCGGACACGTTGCGTCCCGGTCAAGGCATCGGGTTGTCGGTCGCGGCAGAAATCATCGAGCAATATCAGGGAGAGATTCTGATCGGTAGCAGTGCGCTCGGCGGCGCCAAAGTAGAAGCGATTTTTGGCCTCCAGCATCTCGGGCAGAATGAGGGGTAATGCACTCTGCCGCCCATCGCCTACAATGACATTATTGACGATGTCATCACCGGCAATACTCAACCATTATCACCCACAGCCGAACCGCTCACAGCCGATTGAAACGGCTGCCCTTTGCCACCTGCCGTTTCATTTGTGCGTTTCATTTGTGAATTGAGTGTGAACATCGGCACGGCGACTTCGTTATAATTGCCGATAGCTCCCTATTACTGGAAATGCGTTATGGACTACCAACTTAATCTCGACTGGCAGGATTTTCTGACACGGCACTGGCAACAAAAACCGCTCATCATCAAAGGGGGGTTCCGGCATTTCATCGATCCGATAAGTCCGGATGAACTGGCCGGGTTAGCGATGGAAAACGAGGTGGACAGCCGTCTGGTCAGCCACCGTGACGGCCGTTGGGAAGTCAGCCACGGTCCGTTTGAAAGCTACGATCACCTGGGAGAGAGCAACTGGTCTCTGCTGGTGCAGGCCGTCGACCACTGGCATGAGCCTTCCGCCGCGCTGATGCGTCCTTTTCGCCGGTTGCCCGACTGGCGCATTGACGACCTGATGATTTCATTCTCTGTTCCGGGTGGTGGCGTCGGCCCGCACCTCGATCAATACGACGTATTTATCATTCAGGGCACCGGCCGTCGCCGCTGGCGCGTTGGCGACAAAGTGCCGATGAAACAGCATTGCCCTCACCCGGATTTACTACAGGTTGAACCGTTCGAGGCCATTATTGACGAAGAGCTGGCGCCTGGGGATATTCTCTACATTCCCCCCGGTTTTCCACATGAAGGCTACTCGTTGGAGAACTCCCTCAACTACTCGGTAGGTTTTCGTGCGCCCAGCGCCCGTGAGCTGGTCAGCGGCTTTGCCGACTATGTGTTGTCTCGGGAGCTGGGCGGGCAGCGTTACAGCGATCCTAATATTGCCACTCGCGCTCATCCGGCGGATGTGCTGCCGCAGGAGCTGGATAAACTCCAGCACATGATGTTGGAGCTGGTTCAGCATAAAGAGGCGTTCCATCAATGGTTCGGCGAATTCGTGTCTCAATCACGTCATGAGCTGGATCTGGCGCCGCCGGAACCGCCCTATCAACCAGGCGAGGTATACGACTTGTTGCAACAGGGCGAAGCGTTGCGTCGTCTTGGCGGGTTGCGGGTATTACGTATCGGCGCCGAGTGCTTCGTCAACGGCGAGCGGTTGGGGAATCACCCGCCGCAAGCCATCGCCGCACTGGCGCAATACGATGTGCTGAATGCCGAACGTCTTGGCGATACGTTGGACGACCCTTCTTTCCTCGTTCAATTAACCGCACTGGTCAACAGCGGTTATTGGTATTTTGTTGACTGATGCTTGATTGCAGGCGTTACGAACTGATTATCGTCATCCCCACCCCCTAAAACCAAGAGACGCCGTTCGGCGTCTCTTTTTGCTCACATCTGTTACTCACGTCTGTTACTAACATCGGTTGCTCACATTGATGTCATCAGGCTTTAACCGACAAGCTATCACTGTGAGTTTGCCGGGTTTTGGCCCGCATCGCCGTCAGTTCGGCAATACGCATGATCACCGAGACCGCGCTTTCCATCCCTTCCAGCGTCACAAACTCATGCTTGCCGTGGGCATTGTAGCCGCCGGTAAACAGATTAGGACAGGGCAACCCGCGGAAAGACAGTTGTGCGCCATCCGTGCCGCCACGAATCGGCTGCATCAGCGGTGTCACTCCGCAATCACGCATAGCCTGCTGCGCCAGTGCGATAATATGCGGATATTGCTCCACCTGTTCGCGCATGTTGTAGTAACTGTCGGTAATCGTGACCTCGATGTAGCAATCCGGGTGCAGCCCTTTGCCCACCGTTTCGGCGATATCCAGCAGCGTTTTTTTGCGTCGCTCGAAGCTGTCGCGCTCAAAATCGCGAATGCTGTAATGCAGCTCCGCCCGCTCTACCGTTCCCTTCGCGCTATGCAGATGATAAAAACCCTGATACCCCTCGGTATGCTCCGGAACTTCATCCGCCGGCACCAGTTGGTGAAACCGCGTCGCCAGCGACAACGCATTAACCATCACCCCTTTGGCCCAACCGGGATGCACATTGTTGCCGACAATTTTTATAACGGCCGATGCGGCATTGAAGTTTTCATACTCCAGTTCGCCCACACCACCGCCGTCTACCGTGTAAGCCCATTCGGCCCGGAATGCGTCAACATCAAAATGTTGCGCGCCTTTACCGACTTCTTCATCCGGCGTAAATGCCACACGGATCTCACCATGCGGGATCTGCCGTTTTTTCAGCCGCACCAGCGCGGTCATGATCTCAGCAATTCCCGCTTTATCATCCGCGCCCAGCAGTGTTTTGCCGTCGGTCGTGATCAGCGTTTGGCCCAACAGGTGGTGCAGCACCGGGAACATCACCGGCGACAACACCTCGTCGCCCATACCCAGAGCGATATCACCGCCACGGTAATTCTCTACAATCTGCGGGTTAACGTGCTTGCCGCTAAAATCCGGCGAGGTATCCATATGCGCGATAAATCCCACCACCGGCACCGGCCAGGCAACATTGGCAGGTAACGTCGCCATCACACAACCGTGTTTAGTGACCGATACCTGTTCAAACCCGAGTTCAATTAATTCCTGTTGCAGCGCCTGCGCCAGTTTCATCTGCCCTTCCGTGCTCGGCACCTGCCGCACGCCCGGTCGGGACTGGGTATCAAACGCAACATAATTCAAAAAACGATCAAGTAACTTTTCCATCATCACCCCCTCCGATGGATCACATGTTTCATTATGTAGAGGGTGCCTATGCCACATATTGCGTCAGGTCAGTTTTTATTGGTTTTCCACCTGACACAACCGCCTGACACCGCCCATGACACCGGGCTGTAGGCCCGCAATGCGCCGGATTCGCCATAAAAGCCCACAAGCAGTTAATAAACAGGCAACATCCCAGGAGACTGGCGACGGCACGTCGCCACAAGGCAGGAGCCGAGGGCGGCGGCTCAGCACCGCCCTCGGAGGATTACAACCACTCGTAATACTGGCCCAGGCGCTTATCACACCCGCAACAGCCGCCGCATTTGGGTGCGGCATCGCCAGCGTGAAACCGGATTTTGCCTTTTTGCACCCACACCGCCAGCATTCTTTCCACCACGCCTGGGTCTGCCCGAAAAGCCGCGCTAATGTCTTGCAGCGACACTTTGTTTCTTTCGCGGACAAAATCCCGCAATTCGAGTAGCGTCATCATCTCTCCTCGGCGGGCGGTAAACCCGCCCGACTGATTATTTCACTTCACCTATCACAGCACGCTGACGTTGCAGCCCATTACGACGCAACAGCATGACCGTGATAAACAGCATTGCAGCAACCCCCAACAGTGAGCACAGCGAGTACAGCGGATGCTGACCAAAACGCCCAATCTGATAGACCACCACCGCAGTGCTATAGCCAACCTGAATGGTCCAACCGGCGCAGAACAGCGTCCAGGCGGTTCCCACCTCACGCCAGATAGCCGATACCGACGCCACGCAAGGGATGTACAACAACACCATCAGCAGATAGCTGAATGCCCCAAGGCGCCCATCAAACAACTGCGTGATCACCGTCAGCGACGTCACGGAAAACTTGTTGTCTTTGGCGATGGTGGTGGTATCCGACAGATCCCCAACGTTGATCCCCAACGGATTCAGCACGGCATCGCCCAGCTTGCCCAGATTCTCCGGGATGGTCGCTAACGCATCATGAATGCCGCCGCTCAGGCTGAAGGTTTTGGCCTCCGCCTTGCTACCGCCGTCTTGCGAGGCCGCCATCGCGCCGTACAGCGAATCCAGCGTACCGACAACCGCTTCCTTGGCGAAGATCCCGGTGAATATCCCCACGGCCGCCGGCCAGTTTTCTTCACGAATCCCCATCGGTTTAAATACCGGCACAATCGCTTGTCCCACCGCCGACAACACCGACTTCTGGGTATTCTGGTTACCGAAAGAGCCGTCGGTGCCCATTGAGTTAAGGAAACCCAGTACGGTCACCACCACCACAATCAGCCGACCGGCACGCAGCAAAAACCCTTTCAAACGCTCCCAAGTGCGGATCAGCACACTGCGCAGGCTGGGCAAGTGATAAGGCGGGATCTCCATGACAAATGCGGAAGCATCACCCTTCAGCGCGGTATTTTTCAGCAAAAAGCCGGTGGCGATGGCCGCGGCGATCCCCACCAGATACAGCCCGAATACCAGATTCTGCCCCCCTTCGACGAACAAGGCCGAAGCAAACAGCACGTATACCGGCAAACGCGCGCCGCAGGACATAAACGGCGCCATCATCACGGTGACCACGCGATCGCTATGACGCTCCATGGTGCGGGTCGCCATCACCGCCGGCACATTACAACCAAAACCGACGATCAACGGCACAAACGCCTTGCCCGGCAACCCGATACTGCGCATGAATCGGTCCATCACAAACGCGGCCCGCGCCATATAGCCGGAGTCCTCCAGCCAGGACAGGAACAGATACAAGCAACCGATCACCGGAATGAACGTGGACACGGTCTGGATACCGCCGCCTACACCGTCCGCCAACAGCGTTTTCAGCCATTCCGGCGTATTCAGCGCCAGCAACAACTCGCCGAATCCATCCACCAGCAGGGTGCTGAACAGCTTGTCGAAGAAGTCGATAAACGCACTGCCGATATTGATGGTGAAAACGAACATCAGGTACATCACCAGCAGGAAGATCGGTATACCGAAAAAACGATGCAGTACGATGCGGTCAATCTTGTCGGTCAGGGTCGCAGAGGCTTCGCCGCGGCGGGTAATGACCTCGCGAGCCACCGCCCCGACGAACTGATAACGCGCATCGGCCAGAAAAATATCCAGCTCATCTTCATACTCGGCCACCAATCGGGCTACCTGCGCATCGGCAAACGCCAGCGCGTCGGCAGGCACCCGGTCACGCACCGTCACATCGCCTTCCAGCAACTGAATCGCCAACCAGTAGGGATTGCGAATGGCCGGCAACCCCTGCAACTGTGCCGCTATCGCTTGCGCGGCCTGATTCAACGGTGCATCGTAAGGAATCGATACCGGTGGAATCACCGGTGTCGCCAGCGCCGCCTGACACACCTCGTGCAGCATCCCGATACCGTGCTTCTGGCTGGCGGTAATCGGGATGACCGGACATCCCAATCGCTGCTGCAAACCGGCGATATCAATGTCCAGTTTGCGGGCGGTGGCGATATCCATCATATTGACGGCAACCACCATCGGCACCTGCATATCCAGCAACTGCGCAGTGAGATAGAGATTACGTTCCAGGTTGGAAGCATCGACGATATTCAGCACCAGATTCGCTTCGCCGGACAGGATGTAATCACGCGCCACCCGCTCATCTTCCGAACTCTCGGAAGACGGGTTCAGTGAATAAACCCCCGGCAAATCCACCAGCGTCACCTGCTGCTGTTGATAACGGTAACTACCGACTTTCTTTTCCACCGTGACGCCCGGCCAGTTACCGACTGTTTGTTTACCGCCGGTCAGCACGTTGAATAACGTCGTTTTGCCACAATTCGGGTTACCCACCACGCAAATTACGGGTTGCGTACTCATAAAAAATCCTTACCTGCCCGGATTAACATTTTTCCAGTATCAAAATCTGTGCTTCGCCTTTACGCACGCTAATCGCGGCACCGCGCAGACGCAGCTCAATCGGGTCTCCCAACGGCGCCACGCGCGACACCGAAAACTCCACCCCCGGCGTCACACCCAGCGCCAGCAGACGCTTACGGTAATCCGCCGATCCTTTCTGAAACCCCAACACACGCCACTGTGTGCCCACCGCCAATGCTTCCAGTGTCATCGCTGTATAGCCTCATGCCCATGATTGCGTCAGAGAAACGACTGTTGTCTGAACCTGTTGTTATAGATTGATTGTTATAGATCGATTGATGCCGATTATTGCTGTGGCGACACCCACACCAGCTTGCCCATCTCCCAGTTGATCGCCACGCGGCTATCACCGGCGGCCAGCATCAACGGTTGATTAGCATCACGCTGAATGACGCGCACCTGCCCGCCGACGCGGATGCCAAGCTCAGTCAGCCGCTGCTGGTATTCGCCCGTTGAACGAATTCGCGCCACCACGGCATTCACGTTAAGAGGGAGATCAAGCAGCGTTTGAAGACTCAGAGCCATACGACATTCCTTCACTGACAGTGTGCGGCACCCCGCCGACCAAGCGGCGGTAATGCATCAAAGAAAGTAATAACGATTATCAATCATATTCCTGTCCGCGAGCCGCCTCTTGACGTGCGTCAAGGGAGGTGAAGATTGGGGTGGGACGTCAGAAGAGTAAGGTGTGTCTGTAGCCCCCTGAATTTAGTCTTACCGCGTAATAGAGTGCTCTGGTTAAAATACAATCAGCGGAAGCCCAACGGGCCGACTTCATTCTTTGGGGTAGATGTTGAGGATAACGCGAGGGGGGAATATCGGATGGCGTCTGGGCTCAACGCTGACGCCGGTGTTTCCGGCGGCACAAGGCGGCCAGGAAGCCGAAGAATGCACACCACCGCCGACAACGGAAGGCGCAGCCTTGCGCGACGGGCTGTCTGCCGCTCCCGGCGGACTCGCCCAGAGAGCGCTAACTTTGCGGGCTGTCCGGCAACACACTGAACAGACTGTCGATATCACGCGCACCATGCAGCACACGCTCTATCCGCACCGCCGTTTCCGTTGTGCCGTACAGGATAAGATAACGCCCGTAGCTGCAACTTCTGATGCTGCGCCCCAGCTCCGGGCGTTCACGGTACAGCCAGGGATTTTCGCCTATCAGGATGCACTGCTGGTACAGGCTTTCCACGAAGCTCATCGCCCGCACCGGATTGTCCTGCGCGATATAGTCGCCTATCGCCTCGATATCCTGCTCGGCCAGCGGCGATATGCTCACGTTCATTCCGGCTGCTCACCTTCCGCCATCCGGCGGTATTTCTCCGTCAGACGACCGAACACCGCCTGCGCCTCCTTGCCCGGCCCGCTGTTCACGCCCAGCTCTACCGCCGCCCGCAGCGCATCCAGCTTCATCTGCTGCTCCCGCTCTTCCAGCGCCCGCAGCCCGGCGCGGACCACTTCGCTGACATTGTTGTAACGCCCGCTGTCGATTTGTTCACGGATAAACTGCTCGAAGTATGGACTTAACGCGATACTGGTTGCCATCATTGCCTCCAACCACACAGGATAATATCTATTCATATCTGTTAGTATTTTCTTCCTTTGCTGCGCCGTCAACCCCTTCGTCCTGATGCGCGTCATCATCCACCATCAGGTCAGCCAGCAGCCCGGTTTCATCACTGTCCGACTGCTCCGCCGGATGGGTACTCGCATGAACCGCCTGCAACGCCCGGATGCTCACCTGCGTGTAGATTTGCGTGCTCTCCACGCTCGCATGGCCCAGCATCGCCTGTATCCACCGCAGGTCCGCCCCGTTCTCCAGCATTTGTGTCGCCATCGCATGGCGGAACAGGTGGCAGCTTCCCCATTTCGCTATCCCCGACGCTTTGATGTAATGACTGACCAGATTGGTGATTCCGTTCGGCGTCAGTCCCTCGATGCCATCCAGTGCCTTGCAGTGCGGATTAACCCGCAGTTGCTGGCCTCACCACTCCAGCCAGCGCAGCGCCCGCTTTCAGGCGGTGTCGCTGCAAGGGGCCTGGCTTACCGACGGGATGCCGCTAAAAATACGGGTCATGCCCGGCTGCATGGTCATCACCGCCCAGAACACCCGCGAACTGTGGCACTGTCTCGAAGGTCTCAGCATTGAACCCTTTGACCCGGACGCGGCGGCCAACTGGATCAAGCATTATCCCGGCGGCCTTAAGTTTGCCGAGTAACCAACACCACCTCCGGCCCGCGCCGGGGGTGTTTGTTTTAACGCGGGGGTGTCGGGGCATCGCCCTGACCGGGTGGTTTTGGGGGCACGGCCCACTGGCGGTGGCCACAAAACATTTCCTGTCCGGTTACTGAAGCTTTTTCGGGCAACCCTGCCACAACCCACCCTCAAGGGCCGCTGGCTGGAAAACCTCGGCTTTAACACCGGCCAGCCGGTTATCGTCGCCGTCGAGCGCAGGCGGCTGGTGATTGAGGCGGAGCTGAGGATCTGACCGTTAAAAACAACGCTCCCGACGCGAAGACAGGGATCGACTGTTAGCCAATAGTCCGAAGTAACTTATTTCCGCCTGTTTTTTAGATAGCGATCTATTTCCGCAATAATCCATAAACCAGCGCCTAGGATAAAACCGATGACAGTTCCAATTTTTATTATGTATATCAACGTATCGATTTCTTTATTTATATCAAAAACTACCCCCCCTGTTTTAAAAAAGACAATAGCCAAACCAATAGGAATACCGATTAAACCAACTAATGGTGTAACAACAATATAAAAAGAAACAAACATAAGAAGAAATTTCAGCCTGATATGCCATTTCATTTTTCACTTCCTCCATGCTTCATTGCTTTTTCAATCTGATAATCAGTAGCAGCACTAGCAACACCACCGATAACTGTCCCACCTACGTCAGCCGCATCACTGGAATAACCATGAGAGATTACTCTTTGCGTAAATTTGCTACCAACTTTGTCACCAACATATGTACCAACAGCATTACCAAGCATTGCAGCCGTGGGATCTTCTCCTTTAATAATGCTTCCTATATAAGCTCCACTCGAGTTAATGAACATATTCATCAACACTGAATTTCTTCCTTGGGTTAATGCCCCAGTCCCGAATGCAATAGCCGTATCGCTATAACTATATTTATCCGTTGGCGACATTGTCATGAATTGTTTGGCTACATCCGTTGCCGCACTCAGAGTTCCGCCACCAATAACTCCAGCAGTTCCTGCTATTGGCCCGAAATACCACCCTCCAGCAATAAGAGCACCACTCGTATAACCATTCACTATAGCCTTAGAAATATCCTGCCCTTCCGGCATAACGCCCGTCACCAACTTATGCATTCCATCCTGCTTCTCAGCATCAGTAACAGGATTTAGCACATTTCCATTTTCATCAGTCAGATTGGTATTGTTCCATAGTGATGCCACAGATTGACCATAATTCGTTAACCCTGACGGCAGGCTGAACCCATCACCCAGTGCGTTATTCTCCACCGCATTGCGTCCGGCCTGTGCGCCGGTGGCGGCACCGGTGGTATTCCCCGACGCAATCCCCGACGCCAGACCCGCCGCCAGTGAAGCCAGCGCACTCACCGACTGTTTTTCCGCTTCCGTCAGGTCGCTGGTGTCCCGCCCTGAGTACAGCTCTTTCATGATCAGCAGCCGCGCCGTCAGTTCGCCGCTGGCTGCCCCCACCGCGCCCGACACCGCATCCTTGCCGGACAGTTGCGCCACCACCGCACCCATCAGTGCATGGCCCATCGCATTGGCCGCGATGTCCGATGCCGTGGCTTTCTTCTCGTCCACCGGCATCGTCACGTCTTTCACCAGTTGCGCCAGATACGGCGCCGACGCCCCGGCCAGCGCCTGCTGCAGGTTACCCCCGCCCGCCAGCGCCTGAATCGCCGCCGTCGCCGCCTGTGTCGCCCGCTGCAGGTCGCTGCCGGTGCCGTAAGACGCCATCACCGCCTTGTAATCCGCCGTTTCCGTCAGGTCTTTCTTGTATTTATCCCAGTCTTTTTCGGATGCGTTATCCGCCGGCCGTTTCACATCGCCTCTGGCTTCCGCCGCCCGCACCGCGCGGATTTCGCCTTCGGTACGGACAACGTCCATCACCTGCGCACCCAGCTCGCCCACCCTCTGCGCCGTCTGCAGGCGTTTCTGCTCTTTCTCCTTGTCGAAGATCGGGCTCAGCGCATTGTTGGCGTGCGCCACATCCCGGCTCAGCGCGGCAATATCTTGCTGCTGTCCGGCCTGATTGCGGATGACCAGCGCCCCGTCGCTCACCGCCGCGTAAGTGGTGCTGCCGGCATTGCCGCCACGGCCCATCGACATCAGCGCCGATGGCGCGGTCAGCGCGGCCGATTTCAGCATATCCGACATGCTCAGCGACGGGCTGGCACTGAGCCCGACACCGCTGTGCGACACCGAAAACTCGGCCCGGTTGTCGATATTGCTAAAGCCCAGCGTGCCGGTATCCAGCCGGTTTTTATCCGCGCCGGCGGTCGAACCAATCACCGCGCCATCCAGTTGCGTGTGGTTGCCGACGTGGATGTCGTAACCGCCGGTGCCCGCAAACAGCCCGCTCTGCTGCTGCACGCTGTCAAAGCTGCTGTGCATTTTGTCCTGGCTGGCGCTCAGGTAACCGCTGCCGGTCATGCTGCCGAAGGTAAAGCTACCGCCCGCCGACACACTGGTCTGCTTCGAGTCATAGCGGTTGCTGTCCTGCTGACTTTTCAGCAGCAGGTCGCCGCCCACGTTGGCCACAATGCGCTCGCCGCTGACCTGCGCCCCCGTCAGACGCGTGTCGCCGCCGCTGGTCAGCCCGACCTGCTGTCCGGCATCCACCGTGGTTTCCGACCAGCTGTTGCCGCTGCCCAGCTCACGGCCTTTGGCCGCATTGACGTTGGCAAACACGCTGAATCCGGCACTGTTGCCGCTCAGACCGAAACTGACGCCGATATTCCCGCCGCTGCTGCTGTTGCTGCCGGTCATCGACTCGGTGTTGCGCGCCGAGAGCAGATTAATCGCCCGGGACGCATTCAGCTCCACATTGTTGGCCGCTTTCAACTGGCTGCCGACGGCGGTGATATCGCCCTGACGCGCCACCACGCTGATATCATGACCCGCGTTCAGCGTCGAGGCAAAACTCTGCGACTGTTCACTGGTCTGGCTGCTGCTGACGCGCTGCGCCCCCAGCGACACGCTGATGCCGACAAACGACGAGGCACCCTTGTTATTGGTATCCACCTGCGTGCCCTGATACGCCTGATACCCCGACAGTACCGCCTTCATGCCCTGCAATGCCTGCAGACGGCTGTCGCTCTGCTCCCGTACCGCCTGTATCGCCTGTATCGCACTGTTGAGCGCCGACCCGACCACGCCGGACAGCGCAACGGTCAGTCCGGCGGTTTTCTGCTCCATCGTCTGCGACTGCCGGCGGGTATCGTAGCCCGGATCGATGGTGACCGTATTGCCCGCCACCTGAATGTCCCGCGCCGCAATCACATCGGTGCCCGTCAGCGCCACGTCCTGCCCGGCACGCAGACTCACCGACCCGCCGGTGCT
>NZ_SZVX01000021.1:0-87476 GCF_007210685.1 Dickeya sp. ws52 | reverse complement strand
TCTCAGTTTGGCACATTCGATGCCGTCAAGTAGGAGCGTCCATTTCATCGTCCATGCGGCTCACCCGGCGAAGCCGCCCACCTCAGCGCAGTTTTTGACGCCGGAAAGATGCTTCGTCCTGTACTTAATGCGTTTGTCAGTAGTCTGAATCAAAAGCGCTCTTGACTCTTAATATTACAAACCGAACTTATCGGCGTCGCGCCAGGCGGGAAAAGCTTCACGGTAGCTTTGCAGCGCTTCCAGCGATAATTCGGCGTCAAGGCGTGCAGGCTGATGCTCAGGGGCCGAGGCCAGAATTGCGCCTTGTGCGTCGATAATCAGGCTGTCGCCCTGATAGCTGTGGCCGTTGCCGTCGGTGCCGACGCGGTTGCAGCCCGCCACGTAAGCCTGATTTTCAATCGCCCGCGCCGCCAGCAGGGTTTTCCAGTGCTGCGCGCGCGGTGCCGGCCAGTTGGCGACGTACAGCGCCAGATCGTAATCCTGACGATTGCGGGACCATACCGGAAAGCGCAAGTCGTAGCAGATCAGCGGCATAATCCGCCAGCCGCGCCATTCCACGATTTCCCGCGTCTGGCCGGACTGGTAATACTCATGCTCGCCCGCCATGCGGAACAGGTGACGCTTATCGTACTGGTACAGCCGTCCCTGCGGGTCGGCCAGCAGAAAGCGGTTAACCGCCCCTTTGTCGCTCTGCACCGCCACGCTGCCGCCTACCAGCGCATTGTTGCGCTGCGCCCACTGTTTCAGCCAGGCTTCTACCACCGGCTGTTCCAGGCTGCTTTTGGCCGCTTCCATGGCAAAACCGGTGGTGAACATTTCCGGCAGCACGATCAGGTCGCGGTCGGTAATCTCGCTTAACAGGCCGTCAAAATGGCTCAGGTTGGCAGGACCATCCATCCACACCAACGGTTGTTGTAACAGGGTGACCTTTAAAGTTGACATAAACGCTCCGCAGCCGCATCCAGGGTTGATTCCTGCTTGGCAAAGCATAACCGAATCAGCGTATGAGGGAAGGGGGCGTCACAGAAAACGGACAGTGGGATCGCCGCCACGCCGACATGCTCGGTCAGCCAGCGGCAGAAACTGACGTCATCCTGGCTGGAAATGGCGCGGTAGTCCGCCAGCAGGAAGTAGGTGCCTTCACAGGGCAGGATATCCAGCCGACTGGCCGCCAGCGCGTTAACGAAGCGGTCGCGTTTGGCGCGATAAAAGTCCGGCAGTTCGCGCCAGTGTTGCGGCTGCTGTTGCAGCATATCGGCAATCGCCAGCTGCGCCGGGGTGTTGACGGAAAAGGTCAGGTATTGGTGAACTTTACGTACTTCGGCGCTGAGTAGCGCCGGGGCAATGCAATAACCCACCTTCCAGCCGGTCATGTGGTAGGTTTTGCCAAATGAGGAGACCGCGATGGCCCGCTGGCGTAATTCAGGGTGCGCCAGCACGCTGGCGTGGCCGTCGGCGGCAAAGCAAATGTGTTCGTAAACTTCGTCGCTCAGCACGTAAATAGCGCGGCTGGCGATGGCCTGCCAGAGCTGGTTGAAATCGTCCTGCCGCCAAACGGTGGCGGATGGATTATGCGGCGTATTGACGATCACCAGCCGGGTACGGTCGTTCAGTAAGTCGCCGAATGCCGCCCAATCGACGTGAAACGCCGGCGGTTGCAGGGCGATTCGCTTCAGCACGCCGCCCGCCAGTTGTACCGCCGGGGCGTAACTGTCGTAGCTGGGATCAAAGCAGACAACTTCATCGCCCGGCCGCACCAGTGCGCTGATGGCGGCAAACAACGCTTCGGTAGCACCGGCGGTAACCGTGACTTCACTGTCGGCATCCGGCTGCCAGCCATAGAGCGCGGCGGTCTTTTCCGCAATCGCCTGACGCAGCGGCGCCACGCCGGTCATCGGCGCGTACTGATTCGCCCCCTGACTAACGTGATAGGCCAGACGCTGTTTCAGGTAGTCGGGGCCGTCAAAATCCGGAAACCCTTGCGACAGGTTAATCGCCTGATGCTGCTGCGCCAAAGCGCTCATCTGGGTAAAAATAGTGGTGCCGAGGGAAGGGAGTTTGCTGTCGGGGATCAGTGCGGCGCTCATGGCTGAAAAAGGACTCCTGCAAGCCTGTTATTGCTGCCACTATATACAGGATGTTAGTATTTGGCAATCAAGACGCTTGGACGTTTAAACGGCTAAATTCCGTAATTGGCTAAGCTATAACCAAACATAATAAGCAGGCTCATTAACGGGTTTCATCCCTGGTGACAACCGCGTGACGCCTTCACCTGTACAGGACGATTTATGAGTGATACCTCACAACTGGATGCCCTGGTGGCCGCCTGCCGCTGGATCGGCGAGAAAGGCTGGTGCCCGGCGACGGGCGGTAATATGTCCGTTCGTCTGGATGAACGGCAATGCCTGATTACCGAATCCGGTAAAGACAAAGGCAGCCTGAGTGCGGAAGATTTTTTGCGGGTCGATATCGCGACGAATCACGTACCGAGCGGTCGCACGCCGTCGGCGGAAACCGGCTTGCATACGTTGCTTTATCGCTTGCTTCCGGCGGTCGGTGCGGTACTGCATACCCATTCGGTCAACGCCACGGTGCTGTCGCGGGTAGAAAAAAGCGCAGCATTGGTGTTGCAGGGCTACGAAATGCAGAAGTCGCTGAGCGGCCAACGTACTCACCTGGATGCGGTAGCGATCCCGATTTTCGATAACTCTCAGGATATTCCGGCACTGGCGCAGCGGGTTGCGGCCCATCATGAGGTCGCGGCGCTGCATTACGGTTTGCTGGTGCGCGGGCACGGCCTGTACTGCTGGGGCAATGATGTAAAAGAGGCTCGCCGCCATCTGGAAGGGCTGGAGTTCCTGTTCGAGTGTGAATTGCAACGACGTTTACTGGAGACGAAATGATCAAGGCGATTGTCACCGACATAGAAGGCACCACCAGCGATATCCGCTTCGTACACAACGTGTTATTCCCGTATGCCCGCGCGCGTCTGGCCGATGCGGTGGCGCAGGCGGAGCGCGACCCGGAGATCGCCGCGGCGCTGACGCTAGCGCGTCAGGAACTGGGGCAGCCGGACGCCACGCCCACCCAGTTGCTGGCGGCGTTCAATCAGTTCATGGATGAAGACCGCAAATCGCCGGCATTGAAGTTGTTGCAGGGCATTATCTGGCGCAGCGGTTACCGTAACGGCGATTTTCGCGGCCATGTGTATAGCGATGTCGCGCCGCAGTTGCGGGCCTGGCGTGAGCAGGGCATCGCGCTGTATGTCTACTCGTCCGGGTCGGTGCAAGCGCAGCATCTGCTGTTTGGCCACAGCGACGAGGGCGATTTACGGCCGCTGTTTAGCGGTTATTTCGATACCGGCGTCGGCGCCAAACGTGAAGTGGCATCCTATCGGAACATCGCCGGTGCGATTGGGCTGCCTGCCGACGAGGTGCTGTTCTTGTCCGATATTCGTCAGGAACTGGATGCCGCCGCACAGGCGGGCTGGCACACCTGCCAGTTGATCCGTGATGACGCCGATGCCGACAGCCTGCATCGTCAGGTAAACCGTTTTGATCAGTTAGATCTGAACGCCTATCAGGCCAACTCACAGGAGAACCCGTCATGAGCGCCTTAACTATTTTCAGTGATACCGATGCCGGTCAGCCGGTGTGGCAAAGCCACGATGCCGATGCGATCGTTCAGCAACTGAGCGCTATCAATGTGCGTTTTGAACGCTGGCAGGCTGACCGCGACCTGATCGCCAACCCTTCTGCCGAGGAGGTGCTGGCGGCGTATCAGCATGAGATCGATAAACTGGTGGCGGAGAAAGGCTATCAGAGTTGGGATGTCATCAGCATACGTGCCGATAACCCGCAAAAAGCGGCATTGCGTACCAAGTTTCTGTCGGAACATACCCACGCCGAAGATGAAGTGCGTTTCTTCGTGGAAGGGGCCGGCTTGTTCTGCCTGCATGTGGACGGGCGGATTTTTCAGATCCTGTGTGAAAAGAACGATCTACTGTCGGTGCCTGCCGGTATACCGCATTGGTTCGATATGGGTTCTGAACCGCATTTCACCGCCATTCGTTTGTTCAACAACCCGGATGGCTGGATTGCACACTTCACCGGCGATACCATCGCCGACGCGTACCCGAAACTGGCGTAATCGTGTTGCAGGCCGTGCCGGAATACATCCGCGCACGGCCTGTTCTCTGAGCTGCTTTTATTACCCGCGTCTTATCTCGCCTTATCCGGCCAGCGGGTGCTGAAAAATGCCGGCGCTAACCTGTTCCGGGGTGATCATGCCGCTATCCAGCACCCAGCCGCTGATAAGCGCCGCGGGCGTGACGTCGAACGCCGGGTTGTACACCGGCGCGTTGTGCGGCGCCCACTGGCACTGACCGAAACTACCGGCCACGCCGGTGACTTCGCCGGCCGCACGTTGTTCGATCGGAATCGCGTTGCCGTTCGGGCAGTGCGGATCGTGGGTGGTGTGGGGGGCGGCGACATAAAATGGAATACCGTGGTAATGCGCCAGCACCGCCAGGCTGTAAGTCCCGATTTTGTTGGCGACGTCACCATTAGCGGCGATGCGATCCGCACCGACCCAGATGGCATCGACCTGGCCTTGCGCCATCAGCGACGCGGCCATCGAGTCGCAGATCAAGTGATAAGGGATAGCCAATTCACCCAATTCCCAGGCGGTCAGCCGCCCGCCCTGCAACAACGGACGGGTTTCATCTACCCAGACTTTCTCCACGTTACCCTGTCGATGAGCACGCAGGATGACGCCGATTGCCGTCCCGACGCCCGCCGTCGCCAGCCCGCCGGTGTTGCAGTGGGTTAACAGGCGGCTACCCGGTTTCACCAGCGCGGCGCCGTTATCGGCGATGCGTTCGCACAGCGCTTTATCTTCCTCAATCAACCGCAGCGCTTCCTGCGTCATGGCGTTGACGAAATCATCGGCCGCCAGCGCCTGCTTCATGCGATCCAGATTATTCATCAGGTTGACGGCGGTTGGGCGGGAAGCCCGCAGCGTCTCCAGTGCCTGCGCCAACTGTGGCCGGGATTGACCCTGCTCCGCCAGCAACGCCAGCAGCAGGCTGGCGGACAACCCAATCAGCGGTGCGCCGCGTACCCGCAGAGTACGAATATGACTGACCAGCGCCTCGACGTCCGGACAGGGGCACCAGATTTTTTCCTGCGGTAACGCCTGTTGGTCAAGGATCCACAATTGATTATCGACGAGGCGAAGACTGGTGGTGTTAACGGTTTGCATGGGTGGTTAAATCCGTGTTGCGTTATTGCATCAGGATTCTTATTCTGCCAATATGCGATACAGATGTATAGACGTCCAAACGCTTTTATGTCTAAAAGCAGGGCGCGCATAGCAGGCAAACACAAACGCACATAAACGAGGTGGGTCATGTCGCTTTACCGTACTTTTAACGCGGACGATGCCGTGCAGTATGCCCGTCAATATGGTGGGGTTGCGGATCCGCAGTCGTTGATAGCAGCCGATGAAATCGGCGACGGTAACCTGAATCTGGTGTTCAAGATCCGCGATACGCAGGGCATCAGCCGGGTGATCGTCAAGCAGGCGTTGCCGTATGTTCGCTGTGTCGGCGAGTCCTGGCCGCTGACGCTGGATCGCGCCCGTATCGAAGCGGAAACGCTGTTGGCACATGCGCAGTACTGCCCGCAATATACGGTGACGGTGTTGCACCATGATCCGGCACTGGCGGTGATGGTGCAGGAAGACTTATCTGACCACGAGATCTGGCGGCGCGAACTGGTGAAAGGGCATGACTACCCGCAAGCGGCGGCGCAACTGGGGGAATATCTGGCGCAGGCACTGTTCCATCATTCGGATTTCTATCAGTCTCCCCATGACAAAAAGGCAGCGGTAAGCCGTTTTACCAACCCGGAATTGTGCCAGATAACGGAAGATCTGTTCTTCACCGATCCGTACATCGAGCATGAGCGCAACCAGTTCGACCCGGCGCTGCTGCCTGATGTGCTGGCCTTGCGCGACGACACGCCGCTCCGCTGTGCGGTCGCCGCGCTTAAACATGCCTTTTTGAGTAAAGCGCAAGCGCTGCTGCACGGTGATATTCACAGCGGATCGATTTTTGTGGCGGAAAATCGCCTGAAGGTGATCGACGCCGAATTCGGTTTTTACGGCCCGATCGGGTTTGATCTCGGCACGGCGATCGGCAACCTGCTGTTGAATTATTGCGGGTTGCCGGGATTATTGCCGCCGCGTGAGGCGTCTGCTGCGCGGGAGCGGCGTCTGGCGGATACCGTGGCGCTGTGGCAGACCTTCGCTAACCGCTTTGCGGCGCTGAGCCATGAGAAAAGCCGTGACCCGGCGCTGGCGACGAAGGGGTACGTTGAGCGCTTCCTGCAGCAGGTGTGGCAGGACGCGGTGGGCTATTGCGGCACCGAACTGATTCGCCGCACCATCGGGCTGGCGCATGTCGCTGATCTCGATACCATCGCCGACGATGCCGCTCGTCAATACTGCCAGCGCCATGCCATTCAGCTTGGCAAAACGCTGATTCTGGCCGCGGCGCATATCGACGGCCCTGAAGCCCTGCTGGCGCGGGTGCGTCAGAGCGGTGCCTGAGCCTGATAGCAAAAACACGGCGCCTTTTGCGGATAAAAGGCGTCGTGCCTTGTTTCAGGCTGCCGTATCGGCAGGCAGTCGTTGCTCGGCCACCACCTTGTGCGCGCTCAGCGCGTCCGGGGCAAAATCATCGACGTTGATGGAACGTAGCCGACTGGCTTCCGCCTGTATCAATACGCTGGCTTCTTCCGGCGTAATCACCCCTTCCGCCAGCCCGTGTTCCGCCAGTTTATCCAGTTGCATAAAGGGCAGCGGGTAACCTGCCGATTGCGATAAACGCTGATAAATCGGCTCGGCCGCCAGAATATCCTGCAATGCCTGTTCCAACTGCGCCGCCGGGTGATGTGCGCCGGTTTTCAGGTAGAGCCCGCGGCCCAGGCGGCTACGGGTTGCTGACGGCGCCTGCAACAGCCTGGCCAGTTGATGGTCTAGCTGGTCGCTGGGGGCCTCGCCGGCGTGGCCGGACGGGAAAATCATTCCGTGCAGCAACCGGGCTACCAGCTTGTTGGGGAAGTTGCGCAGCAGATCGATGATGGCCTGTTCCGCCTGATGCAGGCAATCCTGCACTCCCCAGTGCACCAGCGGCAGGTCAGCCTGCTGGCGGCCTTCTTCGTCGTAGCGCTTCAATGTGGCGGAAGCCAGATACAACTGGCTCAGTACGTCACCCAGACGGGCGGAAAGGCGTTCGCGGCGTTTCAGGCTGCCGCCCAGCACGCCCATCGAGACATCTGCCAGCAACGCCAGATTGGCGCTTAGCCGGTTCATGCGCTGGTAGTAGCGGCGGGTGACATCGTTGACCGGCGCGCGGCTGGTGCGCCCGTTGGTCAGGCCCAGCCACAGGCTGCGTATCGCGTTGCCGCCGATGTGCCCAAGATGGCCGAACAGTGCCCGGTCAAACGCTTTCAGGTCATTGTCCTGCGCGGCGCCCATCTCTTTCAGTATATAGGGATGGCAGCGAATGGCGCCCTGCCCGAAAATAATCATACTGCGGGTCAGAATATTGGCGCCTTCGACGGTGATGGCGATCGGCGCACCCTGATAGTGACGGGCGACAAAGTTGGACGGCCCCAGGCAGATGCCTTTGCCGCCGGTGATATCCATCGCATCAATAATGCCGCGCTGGCCGCGGTGGGTGCAGTGATACTTGACGATGGCAGACAGCACCGACGGCCGTGCGCCTTGCATAATGCCGCTGGTGATAAGCGTTGCGGCGGCATCCATCACGTAGGCGTTGCCGGCCATGCGCGCCAGCGGCTCTTCAATGCCTTCCATTTTGCCGATCGGCAGTTTGAACTGGCGGCGGATACGGGCGTAAGCACCGGTCGCCAGCGCCACGCTTTTCAGGCCGCCGGTCGCGTTGGACGGCAGCGTGATGCCGCGCCCGACGGACAGGCATTCCATCAGCATCCGCCAGCCCTGGCCCGCCATGTGCGGCCCACCAATGATGTAATCCAACGGAACGAAAATGTTTTCGCCCTGCGTCGGGCCATTCTGGAACGGAATATTAATCGGGAAGTGACGGCGGCCAATTCTGACGCCTTCGGTGTGTGTGGGGATCAGCGCGCAGGTAATGCCGATATCATCCTGGTTGCCCAGCAGGTGATCCGGGTCGTACAGCCGGAATGCCAGACCGAGCACCGTCGCGACCGGCGCCAGCGTAATATAGCGTTTATTCCAGGTCAGCCGCATTCCCAACACCTGCCGGCCCTGCCAATGGCCGTAACACACCACACCCAGATCGGGGATGGCGCCGGCATCGGACCCGGCTTCCGGACTGGTCAGCGCGAAGCAGGGAATGTCGTCGCCGCGCGCCAGCCGCGGCAGGTAGTGATTCTTCTGTTCGTCGGTACCGTAGTGTTGGAGTAGTTCTCCGGGGCCGAGTGAGTTAGGAACACCGACGGTGATCGCCAGAATGCTGGAAACGCCGGCCAGTTTTTGCAGCACCATCGCCTGTGCGTAAGCGGAAAATTCCAGTCCGCCGTACTCTTTTTTGATGATCAGCGCAAAGAAGCGGTGTTGTTTCAGGAACGCCCACAGTTCAGGCGGTAAATCGGCGCGCTCGTGGGTGATTTCAAAATCATTCGCCAGACGGCAGGCTTCTTCCACCGGCCCGTCCAGAAACGCTTGTTCTTCCGGGGTTAGCACCGGGTGCGGGTAGGCGTGCAGGGTACGCCAGTCCGGCGTGCCGCGAAACAGTTCGCCTTCCCACCAGGTGGTGCCGGCATCAATCGCTTCTTTTTCCGTTTTCGACATCGGCGGCATAACCCGCCGGAATGCCGTCAGTGCCGGTGCGGAAATAAATCGTTGCCGCCACGGCGTGACCAGTAATGGCGCCAGCAACAGCCCGAGCGGCACCAGCAGCCAGGGCGACCATAGCTGTAGCGCCGCCATGGCGACAACCCAAAGCACCAGCAATGCGCTGCTCAGCCACAGTGATCTTCGGTGGTAGAACAATGCGCCGATAAGCATTAAAACGATCAGGATACTGACTGCAACCATGATTTTATTCTCCAGTCCGTATAATCAGTTCACGCCTTGTGGTCTGACCTGTTGGTATAGTCTGTTTTTAGTTCAGTGAAATGTTTTTATCAATTTTCTTACAACATAATTACAACTTGACTCACAAAGTCACATTCGCAGAGGGCCGCTGATGCGCAGTGCCGCCGTTTGGCAATTGTCTGCTTCTCGTGGTTTGGGTGATCCGCTACACTGCACGGCAATACAGGTTATGTCTCTTTATCGCTGGCTTGCCGGTAACCGAGCCTGCCGCGACCTACGCAGCATCAGGGGACATAGCCTACATATCATGATGTCATTGAATGAGAGGATTCCATGTACCAGGACTTAATCCGTAATGAGCTGAAAGAAGCGGCATCCACGCTGAACACATTTTTAAGTGACGACGCCAATATTCAGGCGATTCAGGATGCGGCGGTTTTGCTGGCGGATGCCTTTAAAGCCGGCGGAAAGGTCATCTCCTGCGGCAATGGCGGCTCTCATTGCGACGCCATGCATTTCGCTGAAGAACTGACCGGTCGTTACCGTGAAAACCGCCCCGGCTACCCGGCTATCGCGATTTCCGACCCGAGCCACCTGTCCTGCGTCAGCAACGATTTCGGCTATGACTTCGTGTTCTCCCGTTATGTCGAGTCGCTGGGGCGTGAAGGGGATGTGCTGCTGGGTATTTCCACCTCCGGCAATTCCGGCAACATCATCAAGGCAATCAGCGCTGCACGCGCTAAACGTATGAAAGTGATTACGTTGACCGGTAAAGACGGCGGCAAAATGGCCGGCACCGCCGATGTGGAAATTCGTGTACCGCACTTCGGTTATGCCGACCGTATTCAGGAAGTGCATATCAAGGCTATCCACATTCTGATTCAACTGATTGAAAAGGAAATGGCCGGCAGCTGATCGCCTCATCAGGCGCGACAGTTAAAGGAACCCTACGTCGTTAAAGGAACCGGACATGTGTGAACTGCTTGGGATGAGTGCCAACGTCCCAACGGATATCTGTTTCAGCTTTACCGGCCTGATGCAGCGGGGCGGCCGTACCGGGCCGCACCGCGATGGCTGGGGAATTACGTTCTACGAAGGAAACGGCTGCCGTACCTTCAAAGATCCGCTGCCCAGCTTCAACTCGCCGATTGCCGAATTGGTGCAGAACTATCCGATCAAATCCCGCGCGGTGGTTTCCCATATTCGCCAGGCTAACCGCGGCGCAGTGGCGCTGGAAAATACCCACCCGTTTACCCGCGAGCTGTGGGGCCGAAACTGGACCTTTGCCCACAACGGCCAACTGAAAGGGTATCGCCGCCTGAAAACCGGTCATTTTCGTCCGGTCGGGGAAACCGATAGCGAATATGCTTTTTGCTGGTTGTTGTATCAGTTGTCGCAACGCTATCCGCGCACGCCGTCCAACTGGCCGGCGGTGTTCCGTTATATCGCCACGCTGGCGGATCAACTACGCAAGAAAGGCGTATTCAACATGTTGCTGTCGGACGGGCAGTTCGTGATGGCGTTCTGTTCGACCAAACTGCACTGGATCACCCGGCGAGCGCCGTTTGGTAAGGCGACCTTGCTGGATGATGACGTGGAGATAGACTTCCAGCAGCAGACCACACCGAATGATGTGGTCACGGTGCTGGCGACTCAGCCGTTGACCTGCAACGAAACCTGGCATCCGATTCAGCCAGGCGAATTCGTCTTATTTTGTTTTGGCGAGCGTATAATTTGACGCCGGTTGAGCCGCGGGCGAGGACTGGTTAACCACATACTGCCCGTTAAGCACCGATACCGCCGGCGGTTGATGGGTCCGGTTGAAGTAGGCATAGCCCGGCTGCAGCTGACTCCAGAATTTGTAATAGTTGGAGCGGCTGTGGCGTTTCATGTTCTGCTCGGTCATGCGGAACGGGTAAATCGCCAGCTCTACTTTTTGCTGCCCGTTGCGCAGCGCTTTCTCCACGTAGGTGTAAATCTCTTCGATGTATTTATTGGTCATGGCATAGCAGCCGATAGACACGCACTCGCCGTGAATCATCAGGTAGCGGCCGGAATAACCATGCGCGCGGTCATACTCGTTCGGGAAACCGACGTTAATCGCACGATAATAATGGCTATCTGGCTTAAGTTGTCTCAAATCAACCTGATAGAACCCTTCCGGGCTTTTAAAGTCGCCTTCGGTCATTTTGGGGCCAAGACCGCCGGAGTATTTACAAATCGGGTAACTCTGTACCAGTTTGTATTCGCCGCCAATCATGGCATAAAGCTCCAGAACCCGCTCTTCCTTGAAGATCTGAATATAAACCGGTGAACCGGTAACCTGCTGTTTGGTTTCGGTCGCCACCGGTGAGAGCGGGTTGGCGTAGCTGCTGTTGATGGCGACGGAAGGCAAAATAAACAACATCGCAAGCGAAAACGCGACTTTGTGCATTGTTAATCCTGATTATTAGCGCTGTTATTTTATACCCGTCATATTTCAGGTCGCCGGGCGCGCTTCAAACGCCTGTATGTTGCCCGGCAACGCAAAATTATGGGGGATTCTGAATACGGTATATGGCGATGACGCCCCGCATGTTTTTTATCTGTCAGGCTTGGTCCTGCCATTAGGCTATGCCCCGTAGCGGGAGATAGTCTGATGTCAAGTCGCGCCCCCACATTATCACCGTATCTGTTTTATTCAGGAAGGAAAAAAGAATAAAAAATCGGACTATTCCTGCCGATAGCACCTCCTGCCGATAGAATTTCCCGCTGATGAAATTTCCCACTGATAGAATCTCCCGCTGATAACCCCGTCGCTCGGTTGATGTGCGGCCCCGAGCCGCAGAAGGCTTGCTCGTGGCTAATGTTGACTGTATATTCATACAGTTTTCGGGGGGGCGATGCGCAAAATCATTCATGTCGATATGGATTGCTTTTACGCCGCAATAGAGATGCGGGATAATCCGCGCCTGCGCGATATTCCGCTGGCGATTGGCGGCAGCGCTGATCGTCGTGGCGTGATTTGCACCGCCAACTATCCGGCTCGTCGCTATGGTGTGCGCAGCGCGATGGCAACGGCTACCGCGTTGCGGCTCTGCCCTCATTTGACGCTATTGCCCGGCCGTATGGACGAGTACAAAGCGGTCTCCGGCCAGATCCGTGAGATTTTTTCCCGCTACACGTCGTTGATTGAGCCGCTGTCGCTGGATGAAGCGTATCTTGATGTGACCGACAGCCCCTATTGCGGCGGTTCAGCGACGCTGATGGCGCAGGAAATTCGCCAGGCGATTTTTAATGAATTGCACCTGACTGCGTCGGCCGGTATTGCACCGATCAAGTTTCTCGCCAAAGTCGCCTGCGAACAAAACAAACCCAACGGGCAGTATGTCATTTCACCTGTGCAAATGGAGGCGTTTCTGCTGGCGTTGCCGCTGGAAAAAATTCCCGGCGTCGGTAGTGTAACCGCCAGACGACTGGCCGAGTGCGGCTTGCACACCTGTGCCGATGTTCGCCGCTACGCGCTGAGCGAACTGCTGCGGGAATTCGGGAAGTTCGGCCGGGTGTTGTGGGAACGTTGTCATGGTATTGATGAACGCCAGGTTTCGCCGGATCGCCTGCGAAAATCGGTCGGGGTGGAAAAAACGCTGGCGCAGGATATTTACGACTGGGCGGCTTGTGAAGCGTTGGTCGAACGGCTGTATGACGAGCTTGAACTGCGCTTGCGGCGTGTTCGCCCGGATCTGCATATTGCCCGGCAAGGGGTCAAACTCAAATTCGATGATTTTCGCCAGACGACGCAGGAACATGTCTGGCCGGTGTTGAATAAGCCGGATTTGCTGAGGCTGGCGCGGGAGAGCTGGGAGCAGCGACGCGAAGCGAGAGGGGTTCGGCTGGTTGGGTTGCATGTGTCGTTGATCGACCCGCAACTCGAGCGGCAATTGATATTACCATGGGATTGAAACCGGCGACGGGATATTACACGTCGTAGACCGGCGCGTGGTGGTGAATAAGGCAGGCGAGTGATGCCCGCTCAGGGGCATCACTCGTGCGGGTTACGCGCGTTCCGGAATAGCTTTCAGCAGCGCCGTCAGTAGTTTCCAGTACAGGCCGACGCTGGCGATATGAACCTGTTCATCCGGCGAGTGAGGCCCGGTGATGGTCGGCCCAATCGAAACCATATCCATGTCCGGATACGGTTTCTTGAACAAGCCGCACTCCAGCCCGGCATGAATCACCATAATGTTCGGGGTTTTGTCGAACAGCTTCTGGTAGGTTTCGCGTACCAGGTGCATCACCGGCGACTGTGCATCCGGCTGCCAGCCTGGGTAACCGCCCTTGGCCTGGGTCTCGGCACCAGCCAGTTCGCCCAGCGAAGTGAGCATACTGACGACATAGTCTTTGCCGCTGTCGACCAATGAGCGAATCAGGCAGTGAATTTCAGCCTGTGCATCGGTCATGCTGACTACGCCGACATTCAGCGACGTTTCCACGACGCCTTTCACATCATCACTCATGCGGATCACGCCGTTCGGCATACTATTCAGCAGAGCGATAAAACGGTCGCGGCTGGCGGTGGTCAACGCGGCTGATGTGTTGTCTGCCGTTTCCAACAACAGGGTGATGTTTTTTTCTACCGCGGCGAGTTCGTGCTTTAGCACCGCCAGATAAGCTTGCGCCGCGGTCTTCAGGGCATCCGCCTTGTCGGCCGGCACCGCCAGCGTAATCGCCCCTTCGCGCGGAATGGCGTTACGCAGCGTACCGCCGTGCAAATCGATAACGCGCAGATCCAGTTCCGCGGCGTGTTGCGCCAGAAAACGCGCCAGCAGTTTGTTGACGTTGCCGAGGCCCAGGTGGATATCGCAGCCGGAATGGCCGCCTTTCAGCCCTTTGATGACCAGTGTCATCGTCTGGTAACCGGCCGGAACCGCTTCACGCTGCAATGCCAGGCGGGTCAGAAAATCAATACCGCCGGCGCAACCCATGTAAATTTCGCCTTCCTCTTCGGAATCGGTATTGATCAGGATGTCGCCCTGTAGCCAGTTGGGTTGCAGGCCGAACGCCCCGTCCATGCCGGCTTCTTCCGTCATGGTCAGCAGAACTTCCAGCGGCCCGTGTTCTACGTTGTCGTCAGCCAGAACGGCCAGAGCGGAAGCCATACCGATACCGTTGTCTGCACCCAGCGTGGTGCCGCGCGCCTTGATCCACTCGCCATCGATATAGGGCTGGATCGGATCGGTCGTGAAATCATGTACCGTGTCGTTGTTTTTCTGCGGCACCATGTCCAGATGCGCCTGGAGAACCACTGCCTTACGGTTTTCCATGCCGGGCGTCGCCGGTTTACGCAGCAGAATATTGCCTACCTGATCACGTTCCGTATGAAGGCCGCGCTCCTGCGCCCAGGACAGAATATAGGTCGCCAGTGCTTCTTCATGGTAAGAAGGATGCGGAATAGAACAGATTTTGGCGAAAATATCCCACAGCGGCTGTGGGGAGAGTTGAGACAAGACAGACACTATTTAATTAACCTCTCCAGTTAAGCACTCACGCGATAAACAGCGTGTGATGCCGGAACAACATCGTTATTAATCGCCTGAGGACGCAGGCATGTTAGGACAGAATACCACTTTCTCGTGATCGTAGAGAATGTCCGCGGCATAAGGATTATGCATGGCCGCGCGGTATAGGGCGGCGTCGTGCGTGGTGGTGGCGGCGGTAGACGAGAATCAGGGGAAGAGAGGTGACTCTCTTCCTGTGCTTGGTGATTAATCGTGACGACGGCGCGTATCGGAAGCGGTGTCGTGATGACGTGTTGCCACCGGAATCAAAGCCGGCTGTCGTTGACGCAGCAGGCGTAAGCTGATGCTCAGTTCAAAGCAGAACAACATCAGTATGGTGATGACAAAGAAAGGGGCGAGCACGTCCAGTTGTGCGAGGAGGAAACTGTCAAGAATCGTCATGGGTGTTCTCCTGGCTGTTTTTTGTTCTCCTTGGTTGTAACGTATTCGTAACATGGCGTCTAATAACTTTTTCACATTACGAACGGCTAATTAATTACGGTGAGTTACCATTTGACCGTGTGCGCATAAATACTGGTTTTTGTCCGACCAGCTATCTATAATCTCGCGCAACCTTATTTTCCCCTTCTGACTCTGATTAAGCCGACGATACTGTTGGCTGGGATATGTTTTATGAGTGAAAAGTACATCGTCACCTGGGATATGTTGCAAATCCATGCCCGTAAACTGGCTCAGCGTCTGCTGCCGGCCGAACAGTGGAAAGGCATTATTGCCGTGAGCCGTGGCGGCTTGGTTCCGGGAGCCTTGCTGGCTCGCGAAATGGGTATTCGCAATGTCGATACCGTGTGTATCTCCAGCTACGATCATGACAACCAGCGCGAACTGAAAGTGTTGAAACGTGCTGAAGGCGACGGTGAAGGCTACATCGTGATTGATGATTTGGTGGATACCGGCGGCACCGCCAAAGCGATCCGCGAGATGTACCCGAAAGCCCACTTTATCACTATTTTCGCCAAACCGGCCGGTAAACCGCTGGTAGACGACTACGAAGTCGATATCCCGCAGGATACCTGGATTGAGCAGCCGTGGGATATGGGCGTGGTGTTTGTGCCGCCTTTGGTTGGGCGTTAATCCATCGCCGCATTGATTGCCAACGCGCCCGGTTATGCCGGGCGCGTTTGTTTTCGTCGATAGACTTACGCGGTATATAGAATTACGCGGTATGAAGCAAGGATTGCGCAGTATCGGTGTTTTTCGCCGCCATGCTCCGGTAAGCTGTTTCTTTACATCATCACCATTCTTTCTCTCTTTGATTCGTCCACGGAGGCTGCTGTGATTCAGGCCAACCTGTCCGAAACGCTGTTTAAACCATCGATAAACCATCAGGAAACTTCCACGCTGATTCAGCGCTCTCGCAATGCGAGCGGCGCGGCGGTGATGCACTCGGCTTTGGAGGGCGAAAATACCCGCAACTGGTATCGGATGATCAACCGCCTGCTGTGGATCTGGCGTGGTGTGCACCCGTGGGAGATTGAAGAAGTGCTGTCGCGCATTGCCGCCAGTCAGGCGGAACGTAGCGACGACCAGCGGCTGGATACGGTGATAGGCTATCGGGGCGGCAACTGGATCTACGAATGGGTATCGCAAGGTATGCGCTGGCAGCAGCAGGCCGGGCACCATTCGCAGTGTGAGCAGGCAGGCCAGTGCTGGTTAAACGCCGCCAATCTGTACAGTATCGCCGCTTATCCTCATCTCAAAGGGGATGGACTGGCGGAACAGGCCCAGACGCTGGCTAATCGCGCGTATGAAGAGGCCGCTAATTATCTCTCCTACGAACTGAAAACCCTGACTTTTCCGATAGAAGGCGGTGGGCAACTGACCGCTTTCCTGCATCTGCCTGCTCAGGGAACGGCACCGTTTCCGACCGTACTGATCTGCGGCAGCCTGGACATGCTGCAGTGCGATTATCACCGTTTGTTTCAGGATTATCTGGCTCCGGCGGGGTTCGCGATGCTGACGGTAGATATGCCGTCGGTAGGATTTTCGTCACGCTGGAAACTGGATCAGGATTCCAGTTTTCTGCATCAACAGGTTGTCCGTGCGTTACCGGATGTGCCCTGGATTGATCATACCCGCGTCGGCGCTTTTGGGTTCCGTTTTGGGGCGAATATCGCAGTGCGGCTGGCGTATCTGGAAGCCGGTCGATTGCGGGCTGTGGCCTGTCTTGGGCCGATTGTGCATCACCTGCTTTCGGATGCCCAGCGCCAGCGCCAGGTGCCGGATATGTTCATGGATGTGCTGGCCAGCCGTCTTGGCATGACCTACTCTTCGGATGCGGCGTTGTTGATGGAGATGGGGCGTTACTCCCTCAAAACACAAGGATTGCTGGGGCGGCGCTGCCCAACGCCGATGCTTTCCGGCTACTGGAAAGACGACCTGATTAGCCCGCCGGAAGAATCGCAACTGATCGTCAATTCGTCACAGCAAGGGAAATTGCTGGCGCTGAACTTTTCACCGGTATATCAGACGTTTCATCTGGCGTTGCAACAGATGACCGACTGGTTGCGCCGGCAGTTGCGGTAATCCCGGCATGTTGAGTGTGCGGTAGCTGCCGACATGCCAACCAATACCACGCCGTTACTTATGAATAAACCGCGCCTTTTTTTACCGCCATGTACCTTTCGGCAGATGAACATCAGCGCTCTGTTGCAGGCTGACACACATATTACGGATTTTAGTGTTGACGTGTGTAACTGTAGATTGATAAATAAATAACTGTAAATAAGTAGTTTTTCTTATCAATTGACGCGTCGGTGTGACATGGCTCGCGCCCTGAAACGACGGACGCAAAAAAACTTGAACCCGTGTCAGCAGTTCTGGCAGGTTGATTGACTCCGTCGCTGTGAATGCTTGGAAGTCTTCTGATTTAAAGGAGGGTGTCATGGCAGTGAAAAGCAGGCTCATCAAGAAATTTGCCTCATTGGGGCCGTATTTGCGTGAAGATCAGTGCGAAGAAAACCGTTTTTTCTTTGATTGCCTGGCGGTTTGTGTCAATGTAAAACCCGCGCCGGAAAAGCGAGAGTTTTGGGGCTGGTGGCTTAATCTGGAATGGCAGGAGCAAACCCTGTTTTATACCTATCGCATCGGCCTGTTCGATAAGGCTGGCAACTGGCGCGAAGAAACCATCAAAGATATTGAGGTACATGAGAAAGTGCTGGCTACCCGTGAAGATTTCCATACCCGCCTGCAGGCGCTGGTAGAACAACTCGACCCACCTTTTTCCCTCTCCGCACGACCATGATGCTGTCCGGCATCGCGCCGGAGCCTGGGGTTTTCGCGTTGTGCTGGTTGGCATAGCGCGTCTCTCCTGTTACAACGTTTTTTCATCCTTATTGTTTATAGTTCAACGCAACGGCAGAAATATTATGAGTGGCAGCCAGACTTTGGTTGTAAAACTGGGCACCAGCGTGCTGACCGGCGGTTCACGCCGCCTCAACCGCGCCCATATTGTTGAGCTGGTGCGCCAGTGCGCCCAGCAGCATGTCGCAGGGCATCGCATTGTGATTGTGACTTCCGGGGCGATTGCCGCCGGCCGCGAGCATCTGGGATACCCGGAACTACCACCGACCATCGCCACCAAGCAGTTGCTGGCGGCGGTGGGGCAGAGCCGGTTAATTCAACTGTGGGAACAACTGTTCTCCATCTATGGCATCCATATTGGCCAGATGCTGCTGACCCGTGCCGACCTGGAAGACCGGGAGCGTTTCCTCAATGCCCGCGATACCATGCGTGCCCTGCTCGACAATAACATTGTTCCGGTGATTAACGAGAACGATGCGGTGGCGACGGCGGAAATCAAAGTCGGTGATAACGATAACCTGTCGGCGCTGGCCGCCATGCTGGCGGATGCCGATAAACTGCTGCTGTTGACCGATCAGACCGGGCTGTTCACCGCCGACCCGCGCACGAACCCCGAGGCGGAGCTTATCCGTGAAGTGCAAGGCGTGACCGACGAACTGCGTCAGATTGCCGGCGGCAGCGTCTCCGGCCTGGGCACGGGCGGTATGTCTACCAAATTGCAGGCTGCCGACGTGGCGTGCCGTTCCGGTATCGAAGTGGTGATTGCCGCAGGCAACCGCGCCGGCGTGATTGCCGATGTGATTAACGACGTCTCGGTCGGCACCCGCTTCCACGCGCTGGAAACCCCGCTGGAAAGCCGTAAACGCTGGATCTTCGGGGCGCCGCCAGCCGGTGAGATTATCGTTGATGACGGCGCGCTGGCCGCCATGCTGGAGCGCGGTAGCTCACTGTTGCCGAAAGGCATCCGTGAGGTGGCGGGCAATTTCTCCCGTGGCGAAGTCATTCGTATCCGCAGTCTGAACGGGCGTGATCTGGCCCATGCCGTGACCCGTTACAACAGCGACGCGCTGCGCATGATAGCCGGGCACCACTCCCAGGAGATTGCCGAAATCCTGGGGTATGAATACGGCCCGGTCGCGGTTCATCGCGATGACATGATCATTATTTGAGGAACACACCATGCTTGAGCAAATGGGGCAGGCGGCCAGAGCAGCCTCTTATCAACTGGCGGCGCTGAGCACCAGCCAGAAAAATAAGGCGTTGATGACGATAGCGGATCTGCTGGAAGCCCAGCGCGACGCCATTCTTTTCGCCAACGAGCAGGATCTGGCGCAGGCCAGAGAAAACGGCATGAGCGAGGCGTTGTTGGATCGGTTGCAACTGACTCCGGCGCGCTTGAAAGCGATTGCCGACGATGTGCGTCAGGTGTGCCGCCTCAATGACCCGGTCGGCGAAGTGATGGATGGCCGGATGCTGGACAACGGCCTGAAACTGGAGCGTCGCCGTGTGCCGCTTGGGGTGGTGGGGGTGATTTATGAAGCCCGGCCGAACGTGACGGTGGATGTCGCCAGCCTGTGCCTGAAAACCGGCAACGCGGTGATATTGCGCGGCGGTAAAGAGACCTATCGCACCAACGCCGCTACGGTAAAAGTGATTCAGCAGGCGCTCACCGAATGCGGCTTACCCGCCGCCGCGATCCAGGCGATTGAAAGCCCGGATCGTGAGCTGGTCAACCAACTGCTGAAGCTCGATCGCTACGTGGATATGCTGATCCCGCGCGGTGGTGCCGGGCTGCACAAACTGTGCCGCGAGCAGTCCACCATTCCGGTGATTACCGGCGGCATCGGCGTGTGCCATATGTTTGCCGACGACAGTATTGATTTTGAAAAAGCGCTGACTGTTATCGAAAGCGCCAAAATACAGCGCCCCAGCGCTTGCAACAGCCTGGAAACCCTGTTGGTGCACCAGACGATTGCCGCACGTTTTCTGCCGCTGCTCAGTGAGAAAATGGCGCAGGCCAACGTCACGCTGCACGCCAGCGACAGCGCCATGCCGTATCTGGCGAACGGGCCGGCCACGGTCATCGCCGTCAACGAGCAGGATTACGATGACGAATGGCTCTCCAACGATCTCAACGTCACGTTGGTTGAGGACATGGCGGCGGCGATTGCCCACATTCGCCGGCACGGCACCCAGCATTCCGATGCGATCCTGACGCGATCCATCAGCAACGCTGAACGTTTCGTGCGTGAAGTGGATTCCGCGGCAGTATACGTCAACGCCAGCACCCGCTTTACCGACGGCGGCCAGTTTGGCCTTGGCGCGGAAGTGGCGGTCAGCACCCAGAAGCTGCACGCCCGCGGCCCAATGGGGCTGGAAGCGCTCACCACCTACAAATGGATTGGTTACGGCGACGATCTGGTTCGCGCGTGAACCCCATCGTGCCCGGCAGCCGCGAGAGCGTGCCTGCCGGGCCGGGCGCTTAGAAAACCATCAGACGATACGCACAAGTATTGACTTACCGTAATGATTTGACTAGTTTGTCACCCCGTAGTTCATCGTCACGCACTCGCGGGACGCTCTCAGGGCCGATATAGCTCAGTTGGTAGAGCAGCGCATTCGTAATGCGAAGGTCGTAGGTTCGACTCCTATTATCGGCACCATCTAAATCAATAACTTATCACAAATTCCTAAATCGATTTTTACGCTGGGGTTACACTGAGGTTACGTTTCGCCGTGTGCTGAACCGGGTTTACCGACGTTGTGAACAGGCTTGAATCGCTATCGTGCCGGGCGGGTTGTTTGTGTTTATCCACCAACGATATGCAGGGTTAACTCAGCGGCTTGAGCCTGAAAGGGATGCTGTTAAGCACCTGGGCGGGGTCAAGCGCCAGAAAAGCAGCCTGTTAAACACCGGGCCTTGGTATTAGCATTGCCTGTTTTTTAAGCGTACAACTGGATGTTTATTATCATGTACATTAAAATGATTACTATAACAGACGTTTTACAGGTGATTTATGGAACGCATTCTTGCTGAAAAATCTATCAACATCACCGAGTTAAGAAAAAACCCGGCGAAATATTTTATTGATGAACCTGTCGCGGTGCTATCGAACAACCGTCCGGCTGGCTACATGGTCAGCGCTAAGGTGTTTGAAGAACTGATCGACTTGTTGGAAGAGAAGCAGGGTAGGGTGTATACCGCTGCGCGTTTTCGTCCAAGCGCTGAACGGTTAAGCGAGATTGCGCAGAACGGGAAGACATTACTGCAAAACGCCTCTGACAAGGATCTGACCGAGTTCACGGAATGAGCATCAGGATTTTCAAATCAACGCTTATCCGCCAGCAATTGAGCCCGCAAGAGCTGGATGATTTGGTGGCGGATTTTCTGTCGTATAAAAAAGAGGGCGTGTTGCCGGATACCTTTGGCCGTGAAGCCCCTTACGATGATGACCGCACCTATCCCCTGGTGAAAGAAGAACAGGTAGCGCACATTCATCTTGCTGATGCGGATGCCCCTTTCCCGAAGTTTTTACGTCAGTTCAAACGAACCAGCGATCAGGCTCACTTGGTGTACTGCCAGGGGGCCAATGATCCAGATGCCTACCTGCTGATTATTATTCTGAAACCCGAAGCGCATAAGATGGCGCGAAATAATAACCACATGCACAAGATAGGCGTGATGGCCGAAGCATTCAGAATGACGTATTGATGTGTGCAAAAAACGCCCGATGAACCGGGGCGCAAAAGCCGTTGGGGGTATATTTGGGGGTATCAGTAAAGATAGAATGGATTATTTACTAAAATTATCAATAAATTAGTTTTTATATTCCATTCCTATTTCACCCGTGTGATTCGGTTGAGCCGATGCTGAGACCTAAACAACCGTTCCGAAATGTAGAGAATTTGTCCGAGTAAGTAGGTCATTCGGCGTCGTTTTTGCGATCTGAACAATCGCCAATTAGCCAAAGAAAAATGCCGGCAGATTGCCGGCATGAATGTTGATTTATGGTTAAATGCTCGCTTTAGGATAATCTGTATACCCCTCACTACCACCCCCATAGTATGTAGCGCGATTTGGAGTAGCCAGCGGCAATCCTTTTTGTAGTCTTTCTACCAAGTCAGGATTGGCAATAAAGGGCTGACCGAATGCCGCCATATCGACTACACCTTCGTCAATAAGGGACTCTGCCCGTTCCTTGGTCATGCGGCCAGCAAGAATCAACGTGCCAGTGTAAGCCTTCCGGAATTCACGCAGATACGCTTCGGAAATGTCGGAACTACCTGAACTGAAGTTATCGTTAAGGTGCACATAGGCCAGGTGGCGCTTCGACAACTCTTGTGCGATTACCAGATAAGTAGCCTCGCTTTCTGGATAGGCCGGCATATCGAAAACACGGTTATTTGGCGCAAGTCGAATGCCCACTTTGTCTGGACCGATCGCGTCGCTGACAGCATCAACAGTTTCAAGCAGGAAGCGGATACGATTCTCAAGAGTGCCACCATACTGATCGCAACGATCATTGATAACCGGATTGATGAACTGCTCAAAAAGGTAGCCGTTTGCGGCATGAATCTCGATACCGTCAAAGCCAGCTGCAATTGCATTTTTTGCCGCCTTCACAAAGTCTTGTGTTACGCGCGCAACTTCATCGGTTTCCAATGCTCTGGGTTCGCTCGGATCGGCGAAACCTTGCGTACCATCTTCATTGTTGATGAACGCCATGGTCTTGGGACTCTTTGCCGGCGCTTTGTTGGAAGAGCTCACGGGAGCGCCATGCTCAGGTTGTAGTGATGTGTGTGACATGCGACCGACGTGCCAAATTTGAGCAAAAATCACACCGCCTTCTTCATGCACAGCATTAGTTACCAATTTCCAACCAGTTACTTGCTCATCGGACCAAATTCCTGGTACCGCGATATAGCCCTGCCCCTCTGGCGACACGGGGGTCCCTTCGGAAACAATCAGCCCAGTAGCCGCTCTCTGGCGGTAATACAAAGCAGTCTGTTCGTTCGCTATTAGATTGGCATTGCGTGCGCGAGTCATGGGCGCCATCGCAACGTGGTTTTGAAGACGATAAGTACCCAACTGGTAAGTTTCATATAGTTTGGACAAGGTGTTCTCCTTTATCGACAAAGACTTTATTGACTATCACCTCATCTTGGCTGCATGAGAGGTTTTGTTACATCAGCTTGGATGCCCACTCGTGCTTTAAGGTTTTGCTCTATAACTACGGTGAGTTGATGAGCTCGAAACTAATCCAAATTGCGGCTGTCAATGTTCAGTTGGATTCTAGAGTAGAGGTGTCATGTGATAAATTAGCTTTTTTTCGCAGTACTTTAGACTATAGGTCTACAATAAGGTTGAGAATGAGCCGTTTGGAGTCGTTTGCCGATATACGTACATTCGTTGCCGCCGCGGAGTCGGCCAGCTTTACTGCCGCAGCCGAGGGGTTAAATGTTAGCAAGTCAGCTGTGGGCAAAAGCATAGCTCGACTGGAAGAGCGCCTTGGGGTCAAACTGTTTCATCGAACAACCCGGCGCATATCGCTAACTGCGGATGGCGAAGCGTATTATGTAACCTGTTCGTCAGCGCTAGCCGAAATTGTTGCGATTGAAGAAACGCTCTCCTCTCGCGCCGAAACACCAAGCGGCAGGTTGAGAATTGACTTACCAGCAGCATATGGCAGAAAGGTGATTCTGCCTTTGTTACTGAGAATGACCCAAGAGTACCCTCGGTTGAATCTCACAACGACGTTCAGCGATTATTTAATTGACCCAATCGAAGATGGTGTCGACTTGCTGATCCGATTCGGAGAAATTAAGGATACAAGCGATCTTGTTGCTCGGAGTTTGGGAAAGCAAAAGCTGAAGATCTGTGCCTCTCCTCAGTATTTACATAGAGCCGGATTGCCGGTAACAACACAGGATTTAATGGAGCATAAATGTGTCGTTGGCTACCGTCGTGGTCAACCTCTTAGTTGGTCAGTTCTTACCGAAGAGAACGAAGTCATTCGATTTGCCCCACCACCGACCCATCAAATGGGAGATGGAGAGGCAATTATTGCCGCTGCTCTATCTCATTGTGGACTTTGTCAGCTTCCCTCTTCTCTGGTTGATGAGTACCTTGAGCGGGGTGAGCTTGTTCATGTTTTACAAGAAACGACCACGTTTGTTGATGTCCACTTGGTCTGGCCTAAGACACGTCATGTATTACCGAAGGTCCGATGTGTCGTTGATGAATTGATAGCCCTACAAGAAGAAGGCTTGCTCAAATAGAAAAAGCGAGCGGCTACAGTTTCATGTTAGATGAGCTGATCTATAGCGTCTTGGTGTTATGGGGCTGAGTTGCTTTTTTGACAAACAATCGTAAGTTCGACTCCTATTGTTACTCTATATAAATCAAATTTTTAATAAATTTCCTGAATCGACTTTTACTCTGGGGTTACGTTTCATACCGTGCCGATTCCCAGGCGTGGAGCGCGTGTTTTCGGGTTTCTCCCCAGTGGTAGCCGCCGATTTTTCCGCTCTGTTGGATGACGCGGTGGCAAGGTATCAGGAAGGCGACCGGATTGGCGCCGACGGCCAGGCCAACGGCCCTTGCCGCATTGTGATGCCCGACGGCGGCGGCCACCTGGGAATAGCTCACGACGGTTGCCGGGGGGATTTTCAGCAGGGCTTTCCAGACGCTAATCTGAAAGTTGGTGCCGGTAACATGTAACGAGATTGGGCGGTCCGGCGGCTTTTTTACCGCGAACAGTGTTTCTATCACCGCTCGTATCCGTGGCTGATTTTCGTGCAGCAAGGCATGTGGCCACATGTTATGTAATTCTGACCGTTGCTCGCCTGCGTCTGCGTTGTCCAGAAAGGAAAGGCTACAGATACCCCGAGGGGTGACGGCAATAAACGCGTTGCCGAACGGTGTATCCTGAACCGCGTATTCGATGACCAAGCCTGTACCCTGTTGTTGGTATTCCCCCGGTGTTACCGCGTCCAGGTGAACGAAGTGGTCGTACAACCGTGAGCCGCTGCTTAACCCCACCGAGTCGGCCACGTCGAGTAGCGGCCTTGACTCGCGCAGCAACGCCTTGGCACGTTCCAGGGTCAGCACTTGCAGGAAGCGTTTAGGCGTGACGCCGGCCCAGCGACTAAACAGCCGCTGGAAGTGGAAGGGGCTTAAGTGTACGTGAGCGGCAATTTCGTCGAGCGTCGGCTGGCTGTTGACCCGGCTGGCGATAAACGTGATGGCATCGGCTATGCGTGCGTAGTCTGACATCGTAATCCTTTCTCCCTTTATCGGTCGTTATTCGTGTGTGGGTGAGGGCGGGGTTGGGCCAAGTATGGGAAGTTATGCGCCTTGTGGCGACCCGGATCTTGCTGTTTTTGTGCCGTCATAAAGCCCGATGCCGAGGTCTTCACGTTGAGAGGGGCGGATTTCGTGCGTTTGTTGATGCAGGATAATCGAATGGTGAAGGAGAGCGCTTATCATGGCGCGCGCAGATCAATCCGCGGTGAACCACCGGTGGACATCAGGCATGTCTGATACGGTGTGGCGAAGATTGCGGCGTCAACGCAGGATGGTGAACGGCGATCATGTGAATGGCGAGTTGATATCGCCTTTGAGCTTACTCTTTGATTTATTTTAAAATAAATGAAAAGAGTCTCAATTGTAAGGTGTTTGTCATTAGTTCGTTGGATGATGGGTGTGAGCCTGTTATTTTTTTTAAAAAAGCTCTTTTTATTATGGTGATGACTGGTTTTTTTCTGCAATTTGATAACGGTTCGATGTCTTTCATTATGTGCCTGCAAGCCTTGCAACCGGTGCATTGAACCGAAAAAGCATCGCGGGGGCGTTAATGGCAGTGATGCCGTCTTCCTTGCTTTTTTAGCGTTCGCCTTCGTGCTGGTATGTAATCTATCATTACGGCAAACTAAACACTGTACATACCGTTACACAGCAACGCTCATCATAGAAGATTAGCCTAGTATATAGTATCGGAAAAAAACAGTGGTTGAGTGGCTGTGAAGATGAAAATTAACAAATTCCAAACAAATTGATGTGATGTAGTTTTACTTTTATGATGAAAATCAAAAATACTCTCTGCCTACATATCATGATGGCGACCCTTGCCGTCTTGTTTCTTAGTGTTCCCCCGCTGGTGACAAGCTTTGATCCGCCGCTAAAATTTCAGCCGTTGATTAGAACCCTGGAAGGAACGCCAAAAGAGCTGAAAGAAAAAATAGCCGCCATTTCCCATGCGTTGCAAGGCAATGCCATTTTCTTCATCGGAGCCTCCGAGGTTTCTACGTCCGAAGATGAATATTACGCGGTGTATAATTACTTTAATAACCAGTTGCAGCGGCCGGTGGTCGCTTATGGTGATATTTATATCGATAATATCACGCATTTTTTACTGCTGGCGCGTTTTAAAAACGACCTGAACGCGAACAGCAAGGTCGTTTTGCAACTGGCGCCCGATAGTTTTTACGGTGATGGTATCCCACCAGCGGTTTTTGCCGATAATTTCCCGGCGCCGATTTTTAATCCGCTGATGGAAGATGAGCAGACGCGTCCTTTACTGGTTGATTATTTACAGCATATTAATGAGGACGAGATCAGTCATTTAACGTTTGGTCAAATGAAGATTTATGGCTGGCATCCGACTATTATTTGGCAAGAGGTGAGTTATCAGTTTGCAAATTTCTGCGAAATGATAAAAAAGTATTGGCTGGATGTGTTGCAGATTGTTCCTCAACCGGAAAGACCGTGGCCTCGTCAGCCCAATAACGCGATTACGCCGGATTGGGATCGTGAATTGGCACATGCTCAGGAACTGAATAAACCCCGCCAGCAAAGCGCAGAAACGTTGTGGATGGATAAGTCTGTTTTCGACGACGATCCAACGCAGGATGAATGGGATAACGCACCGCTATTCCCCACGCAAATGGAGACGTTTGAAGCGACGATAAAACTGCTGAAAGAGCGCAACGTCCAGGTGGTGGTGATTATGGATGCGGTCAATCCGTGGGCGATTAAAAATCACGAGAAATTTCAGTCGGTTGATAAACAAATCAAGGCGATTCTGGATGAACATCAGGTGCCTTATCTGGATATGTACGCACTGCCTTATCAGAACGGCTGGAACTGGGACCGGTTGCACCCGACGGATCCTGCCTGGGTCGTGATGGACCGCTTTATTGCAGAGAGTTTTAAATGATGAAATACGCTATTCGCCTTTTTTTCCTTTACCTCTTTCTGGCGGTGACCATCGTCGCGTGGACTTCTGTTGATGACAGCATGAGTTTAAAAGTGCATTTTGAATATCAAAAGTTCTGAAGGATGAATGATGTATAGCTCCGGAACATTTTTTTTCTGCCTGTTTTCATTAGCACTGTTGTTCGTGCTGGTTAATCGGGTATTGCATTACCGGCTGACTTATTTATCCGGCATTTCTGTGTTGGTGTTATTAGGCTGGGGATATATTTTCCAGGGTGATTATATTATCCCCGTGGTAGTTTTCCTGAGCTTTTATATTATTGTGACGCTGAAAGAAAAGGGCTGGTTAAAGACCTGGCAGGCCGTTACCCTGACGTTGCTGCCGTTGTTGTTGGTGAAATTACACCTGAACAACCATTGGGGAATGATTGGCCTATCATTCATGACGTTTCGCGCCGTTGATGTATTACTGTATCGGACTCAAAAAGACGGCCGGAATTTCCTGCATTACCTTTGCTATCTCTTTATGCCGTTGGTGATCCAGGCCGGCCCGATGTACCGCTGGCGGTCGTGGATAACGGATATTAAGAAGCCGGATTTTCGGCTTACCCGTGAGCAGTTCTTACCTGCCATGGAGCAAATTTTTATCGGTATTATCCAGAAGTTCTTATTTGCGATGCTGATAGATAACCTGGTTATTCAGTCGTGGAGCCATCGCCCGTTTACGTTGAGCGTCGGCGTGGTGATGTCGGCGGCTTACAGTGCGTATCTCTACTTTGATTTTGCCGGTTACAGCAATATGGCCATCGGCGCCGGGCGCTTATTCGGCCTGTCTATTCCGGCAAACTTCAATATGCCTATTCTGGCTAAAAACCCGCAGGATTTCTGGCGCCGCTTCCACATTAGTTTGTCTGAGTGGCTAAGGGATGTGGTTTTTATGCCGATTTATATGAATCTGATGAAGATCGATTTTTTCCGACAAAATAAAACGCTGGCACAAAACATCGGTATATTTTGCACCCTGTTTTGTATGGGAGCATGGAACGGACTTGAACGGCACTATATCATCAGCGGCGCGCTGTTTGGCGCCATTTCGGTTGCACATAACATGTTGCAGTGGTCAGCCAAACGCAGCCCAACGCTCAGCAACTGGTTACATTATCCAGTGATTGTGTTTCTGGGAAGAATGTTGACGCTGGCCAGCGCCGCTGTCTCCCTTTACATCTTTAGCGGAATGTCTCCACTATGAACTACCTCTCCGAGCTTAAGGAACTGCAAGATTTCTTGCACACAGCATTACTCGAGCCCGCGAACCCACGGCAACTGGCGATTAGCGGCAGCGACGAAGCATTGACCTGGCAACAGCTCTCCGTAGCCGTTACCGATTGGTCACAGCGCTACCGGCGCTGTCAGCAGCCTGCCGGTACTCCGGTAGTTCTATACGGGCATCAGCAGGCGGAATTTGCCGTAGCGATTTATAGCTGCCTGCTGCATAACATTCCCTACATCCCGGTGGACTGTATCTATCCGCAGGAACGGCTCAACGAGATTTGCCGGCAGGCGAAAGCGCCTTACTACTATGATGTGGCGACACGGCAGTTTATGACCACCGGCGAGGCGGGGCAGGTGTTGGCCGAGCAGGATCTGGCTTATATCATGTTCACTTCCGGCAGTACCGGAAAGCCCAAAGGCGTGCAGATCGGGCGTGAAAGCCTGTGGCATTTCATGAAGTGGGTTCGTCAGGATTTTGCACTGCCTGAGTTGCCGGTGTTGATGAATCATGCGGTATTCAGCTTTGATCTCTCGTTGATTCCGTTACTGGCGAATCTGGCGACCGGGGGGCACATTGTCCTGAATGCGAAAGAGGATATCGCCGCGGAAAACTGGTTGGATCGGCTGAAAAGCAACGGCGTTTCCGTGTGGGTTTCCACGCCGTCTTTTGCCTACCAGCGGCTGCTTTCCCCACAGTTCAACAGCGACTATTTGCCTGACCTCGGCGTTTTCGTGTTCATCGGTGAAGTATTAAACAAAGCGCTGGTCAAACAACTGCGTCGCCGCTTCCCACATGCCAAAATTCTCAACTCGTACGGCCCGACGGAAGCGACCATCGCAACCACCGTCATCGACATTACCGATGAGGTACTGAACAGTGGGAACGACCTGCTGCCGGTGGGGGCGATGATGCCGGATTCCAGAATGGAGATCACCGCAGAGGGTGAGCTGATTATCTGGGGTAAAAACGTGATGCGTGGTTACCTTGGGCTTGCGCAGGAGAACGCGGAGAAGTTGCTGCACCGTGAGAGTGAGGAATTCCGGGGTTATAAAACCGGCGATCTGGGCTACGAGGTTGACGGCATTCTGTATTGCCAGGGCCGGAATGACAGCCAGATCAAACTGAACGGTTACCGCATTGAAATCAACGAGATTGAAAATCGTCTGCTGGCTATGCCGGACATTAGCGAAGCGGTAGTGTTGCCGTTAATGAAATCAGGGGGCGGCGTGTTGCGTATTGCGGCCTTCTGCGTGACGAAAATGGCCCCAGATGCGATTAAGACTTCACTTTCGCAGGTGATCCCGCATTACATGGTGCCCTCTCAAATTATTATTAAAGATGCGTTACCGCTGAATCCTAACGGTAAAATAGATCGTAAACTGCTGGATACTCATGCCCGCACTAATTAATTACTCCAGGAAAATATGATGGAACAAGAAATACTCGCCCTGTTTGAAAAGGTCTTATCCCGTAAAGTGGGGTTTAACGATGAGCTGATCGAGTCCGACATCCTCGATTCGATTCTGGCGGTCGATCTGGTGCTGGAAGTGCAGGACGTGTACGGCTGCATGATCGCGCCGACCGACGTCGCTAACGTTCTGAAGACCCCGGCGGATTTGGCTCGTTACATCGAAGAGCATCGCGGTTAAGAAGAACCTCGCGGTTAAGCCTGAAACGGCGATTGTTTTTTGTCTTTATGACCCCGGATAGCTTCATCCGGGGTTTTTTATTTCAGACAGCGCCGACGTTGCGGCCTTATCGTTTCGTCGCATCGCCCATTTTCTATACTGAACGGGCGTCATCCCCATCAACTGTGAAAACGCGCGCCTGAACGCCGTATCTTCACTGTAACCACACTCTTGCGCCACCCGCTTGATGTTGGCTATCGGGTTTTCGAGCAACAGACAGGCTGTTTCGATTCTAACGCGCGTAATAAAATTTTTCGGGCTCTCGTTGGTGAGCTCTTTGATTTTTCGGTGCAGTGTCCGATCGCTAAAATTTAGGGCGCGAGCCAGCTCTTCCGCCGTGATTGACGGGTTCTCGTATCGGATCAGGTGTTCTGCGCGCAGCAGTAACGGATTCACCGTATTCATAAACCCTTGCGGAGCATAAATGCGCTGCGACAACGGCTGGCTGTCGGCAACGGCGATATCCGCCGCCAGTTTGGCGATGTCGGGGCCGGCCTGCTGTCGAATAATATGCAGCGCAAGCTCAACCCAGGATAGCGGGCCGCCGGTCGTGATGATGCCGTCCTGCTCTTCCAGCGCTTTTCCCCATACCGGTTTCGCCTTGGGATAACGCTGCTTAAAGGTGTGGTAGAGCCACCAGGTGGTGCTGCAAAACCGCCCATCCAGCAGCCCGGCTTCACCTAAAATGAAACTTCCGGCACAGGCGCCGCCTATCTGCGCGCCTCGCTGGTATTGCTGTTTCAGCCAGCACGCCGATTCGCCAACGGAGCTGGCCGACGCCGGTAATTTATCGGGGCCGAGCATCATGCCGGTGGCCAGCACCATGTCTGATTTCTCGCTAGCGTCAAACGAGCTGTCGACGTAGATAAGCCGTCCCTGCGCGTCGCGCACCGGCTTGCCATCGGCACTGATAATCGCGGTTTCAAAACACAGGCCGGCGGACGCGGGCAGCGCTTTCCCTTCCGGTCGTGTCATCAGCGCCTGATTGACCATCCAGAACATGTCGGCCAGCCCCGCAATGGCCGACGACATGCTACCGGGCAGAGCCAGAATGGAGATACGCATCGCGATGTCTCTTTGTCGGTGAATATTGGCTGATTTTGCATGAACCATGTCATGTTTGCCACCTTACCGCCAACACTTATGCCGATTACACTTCAACCATTCCGTATCGCAAGGGCGACAACACCAGGGAAGCCCCGGCGATCATCATTAATCTGCCAAAGGAGAGTCTATGACGCATTCCCGTCCTGCCTGGCTGCGCAAACTGGCTATCGGCCTGGGGTTGCTTCTCTTTGCCAGTGTTCAACCTATTGCGGAGGCCGCGACAATTAAAAATATCGTATTAGTTCATGGCGCCTTTGCCGATGGCTCCAGTTGGTCGGCCGTTACGGCCAGATTGCAGGACATGGGATACCAGGTGACGGCGGTTCAAAATCCGCTGACCTCGCTGGCGGATGACGTCGGCGCGACAAAGCGCGTGTTGCAACGCCAGCACGGGGATGTGTTGCTGGTGGGGCACTCATGGGCGGGGGCGGTCGTCACCGAAGCCGGTAATGCGCCGAACGTTCGTGGGCTGGTGTATTTGTCGGCGCTGGTGCCGGATAGCGGAGAATCCGTTGCCGATTTATTGCAGCGTCTGCAAGCGCCGATGGAAGGGCTCGCGCCGGATTCAAATGGGTTAATCTGGCTGGATAACCCGAAACAGTATCGTGCGGTTATGGCCGCGGATGTGCCGTTAAAACAAGTGCGGCAATTAACGGCAGCCCAACAGCCCATCGCCGCCAAAGCGTTTAGCGATAATGTTCAGCACGCGGCGTGGAAAGATAAACCCACGTGGTATTTGTTGACGGAGAATGACAACGCATTAAATCCATCGGTTCAGAAAAAAATAGCCGGGCATATCGGTGCAACCGTGGTGTCGATTTCATCCAGCCATATGTCTGTTGTGTCCCACCCTGATGTTGTTGCGAAATTTATTGATCAGGCAGCCAAAGCAATTAAGTGATGATGCCCGTCCTGTATTCAGATTGATGGCGGGTTATTTTTTCTGATTCGTCTGTGGTGATGTATTGATACACATTGCAGAGAGTCATCCGGTTGCTGATGTTTTGATGCCTGAATGATGTTCGCGTTTAAATATAAAAGAGAGGTTGTCGTGAATATATTACATATCGATTCCAGTATTCTTGCGGATAGTTCAGTCACACGGCGGCTTTCTGCTGAAGTAATTGAACAGTTAGTCAAACAGTATCCGGATGCCGCGCTGTCTTACCGTGATGTGGTTAACGATGAAATACGCCATCTTACCGGCGCTATTGTTGCGGGCTTTCGTCAGATAGACTCTGCGCCGGCCGACAGTGAGACCTTACGGGAGCATCGGGTTTCTGAGCAATTGGTATCGGAGTTTCTGGCTAATGACGTGATTGTCATCGGCGCGCCGATGTACAACTTTTCCGTATCCAGCCAATTGAAAGCATGGCTGGACAGAATCGCCCAGGCCGGAAGGACATTTAAATATACGGAAAACGGACCGGTAGGGTTGTCCGGCGGTCGAACGATTATTATTGTTTCTGCACGCGGCGGTTTTTATACCGAGCAGCCTTTCGCCGGTATGGATTTTCAGGAGCGTTATCTTCAGGCGTTTTTTCGGTTTCTCGGTATTACCGATGTTTATTTCATTCGCGCGGAAGGGGCGTCAAAAGGCGATGAAATAAGAAGTCGTGAAATTAAAAATGCCCAATCTTCTATTCAGTCAATGATTGATTCTATCGCTGTCTAATTTATTGATTAAGGTGGTCGCTATGTTACATGCCATTACACTTGAATACGCCGGCACAAAACATGAACTTGAAAAATATATTGATGCACACAAAAAGTGGCTCGCTGAGAATATTAAACAAGGACGGGTGGTTTTTGCCGGCCCATTAGAAGACGGAACCGGCGGATTTATTCTGGCGCACGGTACGGAGAGTGCGGCGGTGGTGGAGATGTTATCGGATGATCCGTTCGTCCATCAGGGATTGGTTCGCGTCGAGATCAAAACGATCGAACCGGCAATTTGCTCGGGGCATTTTTACGCCGGCTGGGCGGGGGAAGCGAAATCTCTGTGATGATTGGCCTGTGCAGGCAACAGGAGACGTAGCCCCGTCTCGCGATGCCGCAACAAAACGCCCCGTCGGTTAACGGAATAAGCGATGGGGACCGTTCGGCCGATATCGGCAACATCGCTTACCGCATTATCTCGGGTATACAAATAAGTGAATCTCGTCAAGGTAACCTCGTGAGTTTGTGTTAGGGTATGCTTCTCAGGGAGTCGCCCGGTTCCCGGTTCTTTGCCCGTCCGAGTTTTTATCATGTATGAGTTCAAACTGGTTTTACTGTTGCTCCAGCAGATGTGCGTGTATCTGGTGATCGCTTATTTGCTCAGTAAAACGCCGCTGTTCATCCCGCTGATGCAGGTCACGGTCCGGTTGCCGCATAAACTGCTGTGCTATGCCATGTTTTCCATGTTCTGCATTATGGGCACCTATTTTGGCCTGCATGTGCAGGATTCCATCGCCAATACCCGTGCGATCGGCGCGGTGCTCGGCGGGCTGTTGGGTGGCCCCGGCGTCGGTATTCTGGTGGGAATGACCGGCGGGTTGCATCGCTATTCGCTGGGAGGGATGACCGCATTCAGTTGCATGGTCTCGACCATCGTTGAAGGGCTGCTGGGCGGCATGGCGCACCGCTTGCTGATGCGCCGGGGACGGGTTGACCGGTTGTTTAACCCATTTACCGTGGCGGGTGTGACCTTTATCGCCGAATTGCTGCAAATGGCGATCATTCTGTTGTTGGCCCGGCCGTTTGATGACGCGCTGAAGCTGGTGAAAGACATTGCGGCGCCGATGATCGTCACCAACAGTATCGGCGCGGCGATGTTTATGCGCATCCTGCTGGACCGGCGCGCCATGTTTGAAAAGTACACGTCGGCGTTTTCCGCCCGGGCATTGAAAATCGCCGCCTGCACCGAAGGTATCCTGCATAAAGGGTTTAACGAAGAAAACAGTATGCGGGTGGCGCAGGTTATCTATCAGGAGATGGATATCGGCGCGGTGGCGATCACCGATCGTGAGAAACTGTTGGCCTTTATCGGCATCGGTGACGATCACCACCTGCCGGGAACGCCGATCGCCTCGGGTCACACCCGGCGCGCCATCGAGCATAACGAGGTGGTCTACGCCGACGGCAACGAGACGCCGTATCAGTGCTCGTTGCAGTCTGGCTGTCGTCTCGGGTCAACGCTGGTGATCCCGCTGTGCGGCGAAAATCAGCAGGTGATCGGCACCATCAAGTTGTATGAAGCCAAAAATCGGCTATTCAGCTCCATCAACCGCACCTTCGGCGAAGGCATCGCCAGCTTGCTGGCGGCACAAATCCTGGCCGGACAGTACGAACGCAGCAAGCAGATGCTGACGCAATCGGAAATCAAACTACTCCATGCCCAGGTCAATCCACACTTTCTGTTTAACGCGCTCAATACGCTGTTGGCGGTGATCCGCCGCGATAGCGACCAGGCGGGCAAGCTGGTGCAGTCGTTGTCGACGTTTTTTCGCAAAAACCTCAAACGTTCGGAAGAAGTCGTGACGCTGGCTGATGAGGTCGAGCATGTGAATGCTTACCTGCAAATCGAAAAGGCGCGCTTTCAGGAGCGGCTACAGATCCGTTTTGACCTGCCGGCGGAATTAATGTCGATGCGATTACCGGCATTTTCATTGCAGCCGCTGGTGGAAAATGCGATTAAACACGGAACCGCTCACCTGTTGGGGACGGGAGTCATCACTATCAGCGCCAGTCGGCTTGGGGAGCGCCTGTTGTTAAGCATTGAAGATAACGCCGGTTTGTACCAGCCGGGCACCAACTGCACCGGGCTGGGAATGAATCTGGTGGATAAACGCATCCGCATCCGCTACGGCAATGAATATGGTTTGAACGTAGAATGCGAGCCGGACCGTTATACCCATGTCCATCTGACGTTGCCCTGCGAGGAAAGCCACGGATGTTGAGCGTGCTGATTGTTGATGATGAACCGCTGGCGCGAGACAACCTGCGTTGCCTGCTGGAGCAGGATGACGGCCTGGAGCTGGTGGGAGAGTGTGCCAACGCGGTAGAGGCGATCAGCGCCATTCACCGGCTGCACCCTGATGTGGTATTTCTGGATATTCAGATGCCGCGCATCAGCGGGCTGGAGATGATCGGCATGATCGATCCGGATAATATGCCCTACATCGTGTTCATTACCGCTTACGATGAGTACGCGATTAAAGCGTTTGAAGAACAGGCGTTCGACTATCTGCTTAAACCGATTGATCCGCAGCGGCTGGCGAAAACCTTGCGTAATCTGCACCGGGAACGTCCCGCGCAGAATATCGACACATTGTCCGACCATCAGCGCGGGTTGGATTATATTCCCTGTACCGGCCACAGCCGGATCTACCTGATGAAAAGCAGCGAAGTACAATTCGCCAGCTCGCGTCAAAGCGGCGTATATGTGACCGGGCCGCAGGGTGAAGAGTGCTTTACCGAATTAACCCTGAAAACGCTGGAAAGCCGTACCCCGCTGGTGCGTTGTCACCGGCAGTATCTGGTCAATATGGATCACTTGCGTGAAATCCGGCTGGAGGAGAGCGGTCAGGCGGAGATTCTGCTGAAAAGCGGCCAGGCGTTGCCGGTGAGCCGCCGTTACCTGAAAACCCTCAAGCAACTGCTTGGTCTTAAAGGCTAAAAGCCCGGCCGTTGCGTTTATTGCCGCTATTGATGAGGCTGGCGCGGGGCTCCGCGTCGGCTCCCGACCTCGGTACTGCGCCTGGCCGCAGCGTGAATTTTCGTCAACTTAAGTAAAAATTTCTCACCGCTTATCCCGGTATGCGACCGGTCATCCGCTTATCCGACCGCTGACGCAAAATCCGCTATGACCCGACTTTTAGCCTGACTACAGTAACAGTACGTGACTACATCATTAGTAACTATACCCGTCATACTTTTCGTTGCAGGCGTTGCAGGTGTGTTGGCGTTATGACTCGGCCTCTTCCTGGGCCTTGCGTTGTTCAACATGCAAGCCGGTTGTGCTGCAACTCGAATTATTTAGGGTAATACACAAATAAGAAGAGTAAACGCTATGAAAGATAAACTTCTCAGGCATCTTCCCTGGGCTTTACTGGGGGTCATCGGGGCGTGCTGTCTTGGCGTGGTTGCATTGCGCCGCGGCGAACATGTCAGCGCCATGTGGATAGTCGTCGCTTCGGTGGCGGTCTACCTGGTCGCTTACCGTTACTACAGTCTGTATATCGCGCGTAAGGTGATGCAACTTGACGCTAACCGCGCTACACCCGCCGTAGTCAACAACGACGGGCTCAACTATGTGCCGACCAACCGCAATGTGTTGTTCGGCCACCACTTTGCCGCCATCGCCGGTGCCGGCCCGCTGGTGGGGCCGGTGCTGGCCGCTCAGATGGGCTACCTGCCCGGCACCCTGTGGCTGCTGGCCGGTGTGGTACTGGCGGGCGCGGTACAGGATTTCATGGTGCTGTTCATGTCGACCCGCCGCAACGGCGTATCGCTGGGGGAAATGATCAAAGAGGAAATGGGGCCGATACCCGGCACTATCGCGCTGTTCGGCTGCTTCCTGATTATGATCATCATTCTGGCGGTGCTGGCGCTGATCGTGGTGAAAGCGCTGGCGGAAAGCCCGTGGGGCGTATTTACCGTCTGCTCCACCGTACCGATCGCGCTGTTCATGGGCATCTATATGCGCTTCCTGCGCCCCGGCCGGGTTGGGGAAGTGTCTGTCATCGGTATCGTGCTGTTGCTGCTGTCCATCTGGTTTGGCGGTGTTATCGCGCATGATCCGTACTGGGGCCCGGCGCTGACGTTCAAAGATACCACCATCACCTTTGCGCTGATCGGTTATGCGTTTATCTCTGCGCTGCTGCCGGTGTGGCTGATTCTGGCGCCGCGCGACTACCTGGCGACGTTCCTGAAAATCGGGGTGATCGTCGGTCTGGCGATCGGCATCGTCATCATCAACCCTGAGCTGAAAATGCCGTCCATGACGCAGTTTATCGACGGCACCGGCCCGGTGTGGAAGGGCGCACTGTTCCCGTTCCTGTTTATTACCATCGCCTGTGGCGCGGTATCCGGTTTCCATGCGCTGATCGCGTCCGGTACGACGCCGAAGCTGCTGGCGAACGAAACCGATGCCCGGTTTATCGGTTACGGCGCGATGCTGATGGAGTCCTTTGTCGCCATCATGGCGCTGGTCGCGGCGTCGATTATCGAGCCGGGTTTGTATTTCGCCATGAACACCCCGCCGGTCGGGCTGGGCTTTACCATGCCTAACCTGCACGAGCTGGGTGGCGCCAACGCGCCCGCCATCATGACGCAGTTGCATGATGTCACCACCGTGGCGGCGGCGACCATCAGTTCCTGGGGCTTTGTGATTTCGCCGGAGCAGATCCTGCAAACCGCGAAAGACATCGGCGAACCGTCGGTACTGAACCGTGCCGGTGGCGCACCGACGCTGGCGGTGGGTATCGCTTATGTGTTCCACCAAATCATCCCGAGCGCCAATATGGGCTTCTGGTATCACTTCGGTATCCTGTTTGAAGCGCTGTTCATCCTGACTGCGCTGGATGCCGGCACCCGCTCCGGGCGCTTTATGTTGCAGGACTTGCTGGGTAACTTCGTCCCCTTCCTGAAGAAAACCGATTCGCTGATCGCCGGTATCGTCGGCACTGCCGGTTGCGTCGGCCTGTGGGGCTACCTGTTGTATCAGGGCGTGGTCGATCCGCTGGGCGGCGTCAAGAGCCTGTGGCCGCTGTTCGGCATCTCCAACCAGATGTTGGCCGCCGTGGCGCTGGTGCTGGGCACAGTGGTGCTGATCAAGATGAAACGTACGCGCTATATTTGGGTAACGATGCTGCCGGCGATTTGGCTGCTGATTTGCACCACCTGGGCGCTGGGGCTGAAGCTGTTTAGCGATAACCCGCAGATGGAAGGCTTCCTGTATCTGGCGCGTGTTTACAAGCAGCGTATTGCCGAAGGCACCGATCTGAGCGCTCAGCAGATTGCCAACATGCATCACATCGTCGTGAACAATTACACCAATGCCGTGCTGAGCGTTTTGTTCCTGGTGGTGGTGTATAGCATAATCTTCTATGGTATTCGCACGGCGTTGCAGGGGCGTCAGCAGGCGGAACGTTCCGATCGCGAAACACCTTATGTGCCGGTGCCGGAAGGCGGCGTGAAGATCTCCTCTCACCACTAAGCGGGAGCGAGGACAATACCGCCGACAGGCGCCTGCATGGGCCTGTCGGCGTTCATGTCTGTCGATGCTCATATCTATCAGGCGCTCACACAAAGAGAGGGCGATATGTTCGGAAACCTTGGGAAAGCGGGAAAATATCTGGGGCAGGCCGCCAGAATGCTGGTGGGCATCCCGGATTATGATAACTACGTGCAGCATATGCAGACCAACCACCCGGACCAGGATGTGATGAGCTACGAGGAGTTTTTCCGCGAGCGCCAGCAGGCCCGCTATGGCGGCAGCGGCAAAGGCGGTTTCCGATGCTGTTGAACGTCTGAGCGCGATAAGGAGTTTTTTGATGATGGCTAACGTATTACCCGCGACGATTCTCACCGGTTTTCTCGGTGCCGGTAAAACGACGCTGTTGCGGCATCTGCTGCATGTCGATCACGGTGAAAAGATCGCGGTGATTGAAAATGAATTCGGCGCGGTGGCGATTGATGATGCCTTGCTGGGCGACCGGGCCACGCGTATCACCACCCTGAGCAACGGCTGCATCTGTTGCAGCAGCGCCAATGAACTGTCGGATGCGCTGCATGATCTGCTGGATGGGGTCGACAGCGGCGAGCTGATATTCGAGCGGCTGGTGATCGAGTGTACCGGCATGGCTGATCCGGGGCCGGTGATTCAAACCTTTTTTTCCGACGAACGCCTGAGCCAGCGTTTCCTGCTGGACGGGGTGATCGCGCTGGTCGATGCGGTTCATGCCGACGATCAACTGAACCGGCATACCGTGGCGCAGGCGCAGGTAGGCTACGCCGACCGGATTTTGCTGACCAAGACCGATCTGGCGGGGGATACCCAGGCGCTGGAAGCGAGACTGGCGCGTATCAATGCGCGTGCCACGCTGCATCGGGTGCTCAACGGCGAGATCGACCACCGGCAGATCTTCGGGGTGGACGGTTTCATGCTCAACGACCGTTTGCCGGTATCTCTGCCGCGTTTCCGGCCGTTGATCGAACAGGATAACGCCATCACCTCACTGGTGGTGCAACTGACGCGCCCGGTGGAGATGGCGGCGGTATCGGCGGTGATGGAGCAACTGCTGGTGAATTGCGCCGACAACCTGTTGCGTTATAAAGGCGTGCTGGCGATCGCCGATGATGATCGCCGCTTGTTGTTTCAGGGGGTACAACGGCTCTACAGCGCCGATTGGGATCGCCCATGGAACGCGGACGAACCGCGCGAAAGCGTGATGGTATTTATCGGCATCCGGCTGCCGGAAGACGATATCCGCCGCGCATTCGATGCGCTGAATGCATCATGAATGCTTGCCGGGTGATAACGCATCCGGCAACCCCCACCTTCCTTGTTTCAGCCTATCGTTGTTTTCTTCCTTACCTTGCCAGCCGTGCTTTGAGCGTCACCGATGGTTTTTCATTGAATAGCCGCTGGTAGTCGCAGGCGAACTGGCTCAGGTGCCAGAACCCCCACTGCATTGCGGCGTCCTGCACGGTGTGATGACGGGAGTAGGGGCTGACCAGCTCGCGGCGAACCGCATTAAGGCGGATCATCTTCAGCCAGGCGTTGGGACCACACCCCATGACATCGCAGAAAGCATTTTGCAACGTGCGGCGGCTGACGTGCAGGCGGCGGCACAGATCGAGCACCGTGACCGGCTCCGACTGCTGGCTGAGTACGTATTCTCTGGCGCGGCCGATCAGGCTGCGATAGCCGATGCGTTTATCGGTATGTGCGGAGCTGGCGTCGGCCGGCTGGGCGCTTTCCAGAAACGAGATTACCGTGGTCAGCAGGTTGTGCTTCATTACTTTGGCCGTGTTGCTATGCTGCAAACGTTGCGGCTCGTTGCAGCCATACCACAGCGCTTCGCGTACGAATGACCAGAGGATTTCCCGCCTGTGCGGTTCCACCAACAAGGTGGCGCTCTGCGCCAGCAGCCGGGTGAGTTGTTCCGGCTCTTCAAGCACATCGGTGTATTGCAACAGTTCGTCGCGGGAGATAGCCACGCCCAGAATGGCGTAATCATCCGGCGTGTTCAGTTCGAATTCTTTGCCGCCGGGGCTGACGGCAATCGCGCCGTTGCCGATGGGCTGAGATCCGATGAAGCCGGTGCCGGCATGGCGAGCGGGAATGCCGAACCAGAAAGAGTCCGGCCATATCATGCAGGACTGGCGCAACGCCAGATTGGTGTATTCGTGGCAGAGCTGGATGCCGTCGAGCAGGATTTCGCGTAATTCCCCCTGAAAGTGGCCCGGCGAAACCTGATCGTAAATCTGTTGCCAGGCGGTGATGGTGCGGGACTGGGCATAGACATCCTGTGTCTGTCGCTGATGGACGTTATCGTCCGGCGATACCGCCGTTGCCGCCGGGAAACGGCGTTCTGCATCCAGATGGTGCAGGTTGACCGGATTGTGTTTCATCGTCAGCTCACCTCCGTGACAATGTCGGGCAGGGTCTGCAAAGCATCACCCGTTATACGGCATTCGGTTTTGGAGGAACAGGCGCTAAAGCACACTTTACCTTCTCGCTGGCAGGCCCGTCCTCGTATCACTTCCTTGGTTTCTCTCCCTTGTGGCTGTGGCGGGGGGGATTGCCGTCGGCGATTCACCAACGGCAATTCGCCAACGGCAATAACGAGATGAACGTATTCAGGCGATACGGAACATATCCACCAGCACACAGCGACGCAGACGTACAAAGGTGCGCGCCGAAGTCACGCCTTCGCCGGTCGGCGTCGAAATCGTCATGGAAGTCCAGCCTTCGCCGCCCAATCCCAGACCGGCGATACAAGGGCCGTTTTTCACGAAAATACTGGTATTGATGGCATTGGCCATGCGGTTCAGGTTTCTGATATTGGTGGAATGCATCGCGGCGGTGTGGCGACAACCGCTCTCCAGCTTCACCGCCAGCGCGATGGCGTCATCCACGTTCTTCACCCTGATAACCGGCAGCACCGGCATCATCAGCTCGGTGACGGCAAACGGGTGGTCGGCGTCGGTTTCCGCCAACAGCAAGCGAGTGTGCTCGCTGACCTCCAGGCCGATGGCGGCGGCAAGTTTGGCGGCATCGCGCCCGACATAGTCGCGGTTGACGCGGCCTTTACCCTGCTCGTCAATGTCGCTCAACAGTGCCGGCAGCAAGCGTTCGGTTTGCTCCGGCGTGAGCAGCACGGCGTTGTTGCGCTGCATTTCCGCCAACAGCGCATCGGCTACGCGGTCTACCACGATCAGCACTTTCTCATCGGCACAGATAATGTTGTTGTCGAATGAAGCGCCTTTAACGATGGCGCGGGCTGCTTTCGGAATATCCGCCGTTTCATCCACCACGACCGGCGGGTTGCCTGCGCCGGCAGCGATCAGCCGTTTGTCGGTGTGCTTGCGTGCCGCTTCCACCACCGCTTCGCCGCCGGTCACCACCAGCAGGCCGATGCCGGGGTAGCGAAACAGACGTTGCGCGGTTTCGATGTTAGGGTCGGAAACGCTAACCAGCAGGTTTTCCGGACCACCGGTAGCGACGATGGCTTTATTCAGCAGACTGATGGTGCGTAATGACACATTTTTCGCCGACGGATGGGGTGCGAACACCACGCTGTTGCCGGCCGCGATCATGCTGATGGCGTTGTTGATCACCGTCGCCGCCGGGTTGGTCGAAGGCGTGACCGACGCAACGACGCCCCAGGGCGCATTTTCAATTAACGTCAGGCCATTGTCGCCGGTCAGCACTTCCGCCGACAGGCATTCGATGCCGGGGGTATGGCGCGCCTGCGATACGTTTTTGATGTATTTATCGACTACGCGGCCCATGCCGGTTTCGGCGACCGCCATTTCCGCCAGCACTTGTGCATAGCGCTCGCCGGCGACCCGAATGGCCTTAATGACTTGTTGGCGCAATTCGACGCTGCTCAGTTGCTGTTGCGCCAGCGTTGCGGCCTGAACGGCGTCGTCAAGCGAGTCGAAAATACCGCTCGGCGCGTCAAACATCGCTGGCAGGGGCATCGGTACTGTCGGTTCGATCACGGAGTGTTCCATAGGGCTTATCCTCTAGTTATGTCACCTGGTTACGCGTCGTTGATCACCGGTCTGGAGCGGATTGATCAAACGTGCAGTGGTCAAAAGTACGGATGCGGATTCAGTGTCTTATGCAGGCCGGGCCGCGTGTGGCTCGGTATGCACAGAGGCTGCCGGCATGGCTGGCTGCGTCGCGACGGGGGAATCTCATCCTTGAGAGAACCCTTCCATTATTTATGCCGCGCCAGTACGGATGGCGGCGGCCCGGTGTTTCCTGTGTTGGCTTGCGGTTCCTGTGTTGGCTTTCGGTTCCTGTGTTGACTTGTGGTTCCTGTGTTGACTTATGGTTATTGTGGCAACGGCTCGCCAAAGCGAATAACAAAATTCGGCAAGTCGACATAAAGGGTGAAAGAGATCACGAAAAAAAAACGCCTGATTAACAGAACGGAAATCGTCGGGATGAGACGGGGGCGGAGCGACGCCCCCGTAGCGCCGTCATCGGCGGTGTGCCGCCAGGGTGACCGGCATGTCGTAGCTTATCGGCCCGTCGCAATAGTTGGTGATGCTCAACCAGTCAGCCGGGTAACCGATGGGAATGGCGGGCGGGTTTTGCGGGCGCAACGGCGGTGAATTGATATAACCATCGGAGTATTTGGCGATCAGCCTATCCGCCAGCGCCCACCAGCGGGCGAGTACCTCGTCGGTGTTTTGTTCGCACAGCCGGGCCAGTTGCGCCGGGTCCGGCTGCTGCGTCATGGCGTTGTCCCACTGTGCCACGCGCGCGTCTTGCTGCGCTTCCAGCGTGTGCTGCAACGGCTGGATATCCACGTGGTACATCCGCTGATAATTGAGTCGGGCCCAGTTGGCAACGAAATCGAACGCCCACCATGCCGCCCGGCGATCAAATTGCTGGGGATCGCCGCTTTGGTAGGCGGCGGGCAGGTCGGGGAGTTTGGTCGGGAAGGGCGCAAAACAGGTCGTGTAAGCCACGTCCGGGCCGAACCAGACAATGCCGCGGGTCAGCTCCGGCGCCGCGGGGCGGGTTTGCGCCACGTAGGTATAACCTTGATAGAACACCGAAATGGCGCGTTCCCAGGCGCCGAGCAGCGTACGGTCGGCGGAGACATTGTTCTGGTTGCCGTCGTAGGGGCCGACGTAGCGGTTGGGATCGCCATAGGGTCCGGCCGCGACGCCTTTGGTCAGGTCGAACGGGGTACCTTCGTAGTGGTCGCGGTACAGCGCGAACAGGTCGCGAGCGACCAGCGGGGTTTTGGGGGTAACCGAGAACGGGTAGTCGGTAGTGTAACTGCCGCCGTTCACCCACGGGCTGAGGCCGAGATCCGGATTGATGCGATCGAAGATGCGCCAGACGCGGCGCAGCGAATAGTAGGGGTGGTTGTATTCCCCCCAACTGACCGATTTCAGCCAGTCGACCGGGCCTTGTTCCGGCGTTGCCCAGCCGACTTTTTTCAACCCGGGCAGTAAGTGGTTGGAAAACAGCTGATCCGGCGAGTCCTGCCGGATTTCCCGGATACGGAATTCGTTGGCCGCTACGAAGACGGTGCCGTCCGGGACGCGCTGCGCGACCCAGGCCGAGTGGTAGATTTCATCCGGCAGCGCGCACATTTCAAATACCCAGCCTTCGCTTTCATCCGCAACCAACAAGGTTTCGCCGGTGGAGAAATAACCGTATTCGTCAATCAACGCCCCCATCAATTCCACCGCTTCCCGAGCGGTTTTGCAGCGTTCCAACGCAATGCGCGACAACTCGGCGCTGTAGAACAGGCGACAGTGGGTGTTGCTTTCGGCGGCTTGCTGCATTGTGACGTGCGCCGGTTCGTACTTGGCGCCGTTGGTGCATTCGCCGAACATGAGATTATGTTCGTTCATGATGCCGTAGTTGCCGTCGAAATAGGCGTAGGTGTGCTCAACCTGCGCAATGGTGCCGATTATCGGTGTTTCCGGCCAACCGGGCGTCTGGTAGCCGGCGCCCCGGTCCTGGCTGACGATGCGCGGATAGCTGACGTTGGTGCCGTCGATGATCCCGCGCCGGCTGCCCGGCGCATGGTGCTGCGCCGGTACATAGATAAAGCGCTGATCCGACAGTTCGTCATCGTCCGAATGGGTCACCATCGTGGAGCCATCGGCGGTGGCGCCGCGGGTGATAATCATTGTGGTACACATGGTTTACCTGACCTTAAATGAAGCCGATGCACGCAGGAGCGGGCTTCGGCCCGAGTGGATAAACGGGCCCCGACCGCAGCCGGAGCCCGGAGCGGGCGCTTATTGGCCTTTGCTATCCAGCGCGGTGGCGATCACGCTGCCCAGCGGGACGGGATTTTTATCGTTGCGGTGGCTAACGGCGTCGATGGCCCATTTTTCCAACGCCACCCGATCTTTCTGGAAGATCATCATGTGGGTCGAGCCGCCGAATTCGAAGTGACCGATTTCGACGCCGCGGGTGATGCCGACCGGTTCGGCGCTCTCTTCAACGATAAAGGTGCTGGGTTCGATCACGCAGCTGGAGACTTCCACCATGCCGATGCAGATGAGCGCCACGTAGCCGCAGGTCTTGTGCCGGAAGATAAACACCGCGCGCGCGGCCACATGGCCGAGGTACGGCTGCGACTCGGTGCCTTCCCAGGTGCCCTGATTTTCGCCCTGTCCGGGACGTTGAGCGAAGTAAGTACCCGGTTCAACCCAGGAACGCACCAGAAAACCGTCCAGCGGCGCGTTCCAGCGATGATAATGGGTAGCGGAGAGGAAACCTTGATAGAGCTGCCCTCCCTCGAACAGTTTGGCCCATTGCCGCTGACCACCGAATAGATCGAGCAGCGAATAGGGAATGTCTTTGACCCAGAACCGGCTCTCCAGTTGCAACTGGTCGGCATAGCGCCACGGCGTGGTTTCACAGCCGATGTCTATCTGGGTATTCGGATCGCCCTGGAATGGGCGTGCGCCGGGGACGAACTGACGGATAAAGAAATCGTTCCAACTGGCGAAACCGTAACCCGGCAGGTTGGGGTCGTGCTGCATCTGGTTCCAGACGCCGGCTTGGTACGCGCCTTTGGAGATCCAGGAGCCGGGTTTTTCTGGTTGTGCGATATCGAGTTTGTCGAGCGAGGCGCTGCTTTTCAGGAAGCTGTTCCAGGCGTCCAGCACCTGACGGAACTGCTGGTTGAACGTCGCATCGTGGAATAGCGCCACGCCTGCTTCTGTGCCCATTGCGACCGCCAGAAATGCATTCATCGGCGTCCCGACTTGTGCGGTGGTGTTGAACGACGGCGAGGTGGTGATGATTTCGTTGAGGATCTCGAAGAAGCTGTCATAGCTGTCTATCCAGGTGACGTCGCCATCGTCGCTGATCTCCTTACGGGTGGATTCGGGCAGCGAAGCCACATAAGCGTTGGATTGTTCGATCATGCTATTGAGCCACATACGGTAGACGCTATGGTTGGTGACCCAGTTTTTAAAGTTCTGGAGCACCGGCTGCATCGGCGTCAGGGTATTGGTCTGTTTTTTGTTGGCGATATGTTCGCGCAGCGGTATCAGGAATTTGGCGGTAGCCCATACCCGGTTGGGCACCCAAAATCCCATCTGGATCGGCCCGGCGTTATCCAGGGTCAGCAGGCTGTGCCCGCTGCTTTCGTAATGTGGCGACTGCTCTGTTTCAGGTGTGCTTGCTGTGTGGCTTTTGGTGTGAGTCATAGCATTTCCTCTCGATAGAACGTGTCAATCTCGAACCATGAATGTGTCGCCACCCGGAAAAGACCGTTGCACAGGCTGCTGCCGTGCTGACGGTAGCCTCGTCTCGTTATGTTCGAACAACGTACAACCTGGTGGTGTGAAGAAAGGAAAGCGAAGGGTGGCAAGGGTGAAAAGCGCTATGGGTATATACCCTAAATAATTCAAGTTGCAGGACAACACGCTAGCGTGTTGAACAACGCAACGCGTTGGCCCGTAAGGGCAAGGCTCATTAGAGCCTTGTAACGCGGCAACAGAGCGAATCCCCGGGAGCTTACTCAAGTAAGTGACTGGGGTGAGCGAGGGCAGCCAACGCACCTGTAACTTGAAGTATGACGGGGATGATGTCGGGTCGTTGCCCGATGACAACATGCGCTATCCCTGTATTCAAACATAGGCGTATTCCCGCCGATGGCAAGTTTGCCACCGGCGGGCGCTGCCGTTATCCGTGCGGGGCGATACGGCGCACCGGCGCATTCTGGCGGTTTTCCCACAGCGCGGTCAGGCCGCGTTGCAGGGCGATGAACACAAACAACAGCACGCCGATGGCGATCTTGGTCCACCAGGAACTCAGCGTGCCGTCGAAATTGATGTAGGTCTGGATCAGCCCCTGAATCGCTACGCCGAACAGCGTGCCGAGCACGGTTCCGACGCCGCCGCTCAGCAGCGTACCGCCGATCACCACCGAGGCGATGGCATCCAGCTCGACGCCGACCCCGGCCAGCGCATACCCCGCCGAGGTATAAATGGAAAATACGATCCCGGCGAGGGTCGCAAGCCCGGTGGACAGCATATAAATGCGAAGGGTGGTGCTGCGGGTGGAAATGCCCATCAGATTAGCGGAGGTGCTGTTGCCGCCGATGGCGTAAACCTGATTGCCGAAGCGGGTATGGCGTGCCAGCACGATGCCGACGGCGACCACCATCAACATCAGCAGCCCCATGGCGCTAAGCCGACCGCCGCCGGGGATGGTCCACGCCAGGCTGGAGAGCGTTTCATAGATCGGGTGGTTGATCGGCAGCGATTCTTTCGACACCAGATAACTGGCGCCGCGCAGAAAGAACATCCCCGCCAGCGTGATAATAAACGCCGGGATTTTTAACGCATCGATGAGTAGCCCCATGAACGCGCCAAAAGCACATCCCATCAGCAGGATCAACGGGAACGCCACCAGCGGCGACAGCCCCCACACGCCGATGGCTTTGGCAAGAAACACGCCGGTAAACGCGATCACCGATCCGACGGACAGATCGATGCCGCCGGAGAGGATCACAAAGGTCATGCCGACGGCGATGATGCCAAGAAAGGCGTTATCGGTAAGAATGTTGCAAATCACCCGGGTGGAGGCAAAGCCCGGAAATTGCGTCAGGCAGTACAGGTAGCCCAGCACGAAGACCGCCAACGTGATCATCAGCGGCAGGTTACGCTTTACCATGATGTCCAGCTCCTTTCAGCAAGGCCATGAAACGCGGCGACTGGACGACCAGTACGCACAACACCACGATGGCTTTCACCACCTGATTCAGTTCCGGCGGGAAACCAGACAACAGAATGCCGGTGTTCATGCCTTGAATAATCAGCGCGCCCACCACCGACAGCACCAGATTGAAGCGCCCGCCCATCAGCGAGCCGCCACCGATCACCACCGCGAGAATGGCGTCCAGCTCCAGCCACAGACCGGCGTTGTTGGCGTCGGCTCCGCGGATATCGGCGGTGACGATCACCCCGGCGATGGCGGCACATAGCCCGCTCAGCATGTAAGTCATCGTGACCATGATGCGGGTGCTGACCCCGGCGTTTTTCGCCGCCCGAATATTGATCCCCACCGATTCAATAAACAGCCCCAGCGCGGTGCGCCGCACCAGCAGCCAGAACAGAATCAAGGTGACCAGCGCGATGATCACCGGCGTGGGAAACCAGAACAGCGAACCGCTGCCGAGCCAGGCCAGCGGTGGCGAGTTGAACGTGACGATTTGCCCGGCGGTGATCAACTGAGCGATACCACGCCCGGCCACCATCAAGATCAAGGTCGCGACGAACGGCTGGATCTTCAGAACCGCCACCAGAATACCGTTCCACAGTCCGGCCAGCATACCGACGCCGAGTGCGGCCAGCAGCACCATCGCCAGGCTGTAGCCCTGCACGGTGAGCGACGCCGCCACCGCGCCGGCGATTGCCATAATGGCGCCGACCGACAGGTCAATCCCACCGGTGGCGATCACCAGCGTCATGCCGATCGCCAGCAACGCCACCGGCGCTGCCCGGTTGAGAATATCGATGGGGCTGCCGAACAGGCGGCCGTCCTGCACCACGATTTGGAAAAAGTGGCTGGCGACCAGGCTGTCTACCAGCAACACCAGCACCAGCGCGGCAATCTGCGGCGTACCTTGTGATAACCGCAGCGCCGGCCAGCGAAACGGGCGCTTATCGGAGCCCGGCTTGATCAGTGATCGAGGCATCACCCTGCTCTCCTTATGCCGCGATGGCATTCATGATGGCGGAAACGGATAGCTGGTCGAGCGGGATTTCCGCCACCTGCTGCCGGTCACGCATAATCAGCACCCGGTCGGCGTACCCCACCAGTTCCTCCAGTTCGGACGAGATCACCAGCAGCGCCAGCCCGTTGGCGCACAGGCTTTCGATCAACCGGATGATTTCGGCGTGGGCGCCGACGTCGATGCCGCGCGTCGGTTCATCGAGGATCAGGAATTGTGGTTTGGTCAGCAGCCAGCGGGATAGCAGCACTTTCTGTTGATTGCCGCCGGACAGTAATTCGATGGGTTGCTCGGAACTCGGCGTGCGGATGCCAAGCTGGCGGATGAACCGCTCGGCGATGGCTATCTGTTCCCGGCGCGGGATCGGCCGTAGCCAGCCGCGCTGCGCCTGCAACGCCAGAATAATATTTTCCCGCACGGAGGCGGCGGCGATGATGCCGTCGGTTTTACGATCTTCCGGGCAAAAGCCGATGCCAAGGCAGGATGCCTGATGCGGCGAGCGCAGCGTCTGCGGTTTGCCTTTGATCACCGCTTCGCCGCGATCGGCCGGTTTGATGCCGAAGATCACTTCGGCGGTTTCCGTGCGCCCGGAGCCCAGCAACCCGGCGAGGCCGACGATTTCACCCGGTCGTACCGCCAGTTCAAACGGTTCAATCACGCCTTTTTTGCCGTAGCCTGTGAATTCCACCACCGGCTTGTCGCTCAGCAGCGTGCGCCCGGCGCGTTGCAGCGCGTTTTGTTCCAGTTCGCGCCCCAGCATCATTTTCACCAGTTCTATTTGCGGCAGTGAGGCGGTATCGCGGGTGCCGACGAACGCGCCGTTGCGCAGCACGGTGATGCGGTCGGTCACCTGATAAACCTGGTCGAGAAAATGGGTGACGAAGATCAGGCTGACGCCCTGATCGCGCAACTGACGCATCAGGGTGAACAGCATCTCCACTTCCTGCGTGTCGAGGCTGGCGGTGGGTTCATCAAGGATCAATACCTTGGCGGAAAGATCGATAGCGCGGCAGATGGCGACGATTTGCTGCATTGCTACCGAAAAGCGGTTCAGTGGTTCGCGCACATCCAGCTCGAAACCGTAGGAAGACATCAGCGCCGCCGCGCGTTTTTCCATCTCGGCGCGTTGCAATAATCCGAAGCGCCGGGGTTCGCGGCCGATAAACAGGTTATCCGCCACCGACAAATTGGGCAGCAGATTCACTTCCTGATACACCGTGCCGATCCCCAGTTGCTGGGCGTGGGCGGTATTTTTCGGCGAGATAGACTGCCCTTCAAGGTAAATCGCGCCGGCATCCCGTTGATACACCCCGGTGAGCGTTTTGATCAATGTGGATTTCCCTGCGCCGTTTTCCCCCAGCAGCGCCATGATTTCACCACGCCGCAGGCTGAAATCGACGTTGTCGAGCGCTTTTACACCGGGAAAAAATTTGCTCAGCCCTTCCGTACGCAGGATGTCCTGGTTGTCGAAATTGTTCATGGGATTCCCCCTCACAAAACCGGCAATGTCCTGCCACGGCAGTGGCAGGACGGAGATGACGATAAACGATCAATATCCCATGTTCTTTTTCTTATCGAGCTCGGTCTGTGCGCTGTCGGGTTTGAACAAGGTGGAGGGGGTCAGAATCAGTTTGGCCGGCAATGTGCCATCCTTTTTATATTTTTCCAGCGCGTCAAACGCCGGTCCTGCCATATTGGGGGTTAGCTCGACCGAAACATTGGCTTCACCGGCCAGCATGGCGCGGAAAATATCCGGTACGCCGTCAATCGAACCGGTCAGAATATCTTTTCCCGGTTTTAACCCGGCTTCCTTAATAGCCTGAATAGCACCGATCACCATATCGTCGTTATGGGCGAAAACCATGCAGATATTCTTGCCGTTATTTTCTGACTTAATAAAACTTTCCATTACCTGCTTGCCGCCGCTGCGGGTAAAATCGCCGGACTGGGAACGGATAATTTTAATATTGGGTGTTTTGGCGATAGCGCTTTCAAAGCCTTTTTTACGGTCAATGGCGACGCTGGCACCGACGGTGCCTTCTAACTGCACGACATTACAGTTTTTACCGTTTTCATTGTTAATCAGCCACTCGCCAATTAATGCTCCTTCCTTGATATTGTCGGCACGTACGGTGGTGAGATACAGCGAGTCATCTTTGACGTCGATACCGCGGTCCAGCAGGATCACCGGGATTTTGGCTTCTTTGGCTTCTTTCAGCACCGGCTCCCAGCCGGTCGCCACGACGGGGGCAATGAAAATAGCATCCACCCCTTGTGCGATAAAGGAACGTACCGCCTTGATCTGGTTTTCCTGTTTTTGCTGAGCATCGGCTATTTTCAGGTTAATACCGCGCGCTTTTGCCTGTTCTTTCGCGACCGTGGTTTCCGCCGCGCGCCAGCCTGATTCCGAGCCGACTTGAGAAAATCCCACCGTTAACGGCGCGGCCAGCGCGACCGATGACAAGGACGCACACACAGCTGAAGCTAAAATGACGCGTTTCCACATAAAAGTGTCCTCTCTGGTTATCATTGGCTATCGGTTTTTCATTCTTGGGGATAACGGTGTTATTCGGTATTCAGGATTGCCCCGATCCTGGGGTACGGCAGGCGGGGGGATTTTTCCTCTGCTAAACGCTCATAACAAAACAGTAGTTTTTGCCGCCGGAAGAGGGTCAGGGCGTATTCGCTGATCTTATGGATAAAATAGCCGTCAGCGAAGAATCTGTGACCCCACGCAAATATTGTTTTAGGTCATTTTTTCACAACGGGAGAGGACGGCCTGGCTTTCTATTAACGACGTCATTTTTTAATAAGGGTATTGATTAAGACTGAATAAATATAACGACTATCGGCTGATTTCCCGATGGTCTGTTTTATTTTTCAGGAATGCACCCGGAATATGGATATTTAAGGTGTCCCTGATGGTTCGCTCCAGCATCAGGTAAAGAATACGTCATACGAATAGTGTATTTTTCTTATGTCTACTGACGGATGTGGGCGGGTTTTATTGCACGGCATTACTGACAATAAATATAGATTTTTATTATTATCAATAAAATTCATTACACTATTTTTATATATGCTCGCGTATAATTCCCTTCGTGACTAAAAGTGATTAGATTTTTAAAAACAATTGGTTATTGTTTTTTGTGTTATGCATCGGGATGTGACTCATTGAAAGTAGCGGTTGAGAGAGGCGAGAAGAGGGGTGTTTTGGGGCTTTCGTCCTGGTCCTATTTTTTAATGTTCAATAAAACGTTAATGTTCGCTTAACTTTCGGACGATAAAATCTGTGTGTAATGAGTGAATGTCTGATCGATGAATGTGCGGTGGAACCATGAGGTTGCTTGACATGTTGACGTAGGAGGTTGTTATGTTCGAACAGATTACTGTTTATTTGGCGATTCTGGCCGTGATTGTTGTACCGGGATTTCTGGCCGCATTTCTAAGCCCCAAATGGGATGACTGAATCCATGCTAACCCAGTCTGATATCACACGCCCCGCCTGAATATAATGGCTTCATGCGGGGCGTGTCGTTTTAGTCGGCACGTTTTGGCTACTGCCCTTTTACTTCACCTTTTCCGAGCGCCTGCACGCTATTACCCAGCGCATCGGTCGCGTTCATATCCGCCCCTTTTTCCTGCAACGCTTTGAGAATTTCCGTGCGCTGAAACAGCGATGCATACATTGCCGCCGTTTGCCCGACGTTATTGCGGGTATCCGGATTACATGTTGCATTCAGCAATAAGTGGGCAATCTTTAGTTCACCTTTAAATACGGCGCCCATCAGTGCGGTATTACCGCGATTATCTTGCAGGCAAGGGTCGGCGCCGCGGTTGAGCAACAGCGATACGGTATCGTAATAGCCGTGATAAGCCGCCAGAATGACGGCGGTGTAGCCTTTTTCATCCCGGGCATTGAGGTTGTAGCCCGCGTCGGCAAATTCCTGAATGACGGCGTTGTTGCCGGTGCGGGCGGCATCCCATAAATATTGGTTGAGCTGGCTTTTTATCTGCTGCTCATTCGCCCTTGGCGGTGTGGCTGTCGCGATGTGCGAGGCCGGCGGCGTTACCGGCAGCGCCGCTGGCTGTGCCTGTGCGGTTGCCTGCGTGAACGCCAGTAAGCAAAAAAGAACATGAATCGGTTTCATGACGACGACTCCCTTGTCATTATCGCCGCCCGGATGAGGGCGCCGGGCGGCGATATTCCCTTAGTCGGCCAGTTTGCCGGCCAGTGACTGCACTTTACTCAGGTCACCTTTGGCGACGCTGGTCAGGCGAGTCCCGTAGGTTGCATCAGCCTTATAGAAGTAAGAAAGCATGATGGTTTTACTTTCGGTATCGGCCATCGCCAGTGCGGACCCAAGGCTTTGCACCAGATCATCCTGATCTTTTTTACTGTACGAGCGATAGAGTTCGCCGGTCTGTTTGAAATTCTGCTCTTTCTGGATTTTACGCTGCTGCGTGGTGCCGTTCAGCGGCGTCTGGCTGTAGCGGGCGGAAGCCAACTCTTCGCGTGGATACAGCCGGCTTGGCTGGTAATTAACGCCTTTGTCTTGCGTATGACCGCTATTCAGGCTGCCATCCTGATTGATATTATTGGCTTTTTTCAGCGGAGCATTGATAGGCAAGCTCAGGCCGTTAGCGCCCAGGCGGTACATTTGGGTATCGGCGTAGGAGAACAGGCGGCCTTGCAACAGCCGATCTTCAGACGGTTCGATACCCGGAACCAGGTTGGCCGGCGCCATGGCAACTTGCTCGGTTTCCTGGAAGAAGTTGTCCGGATTCTTGTTCAGCACCATCTGGCCGATTTTACGTTCCGGTACGCCGGGCCAGATTTTGGTGGCATCCAGCGGGTTGAAATCAAATTTAGCCAGATCGTCCGGCGTCAGCACCTGGATGTAAAGATCCCACTTCGGGTAGTCGCCACGGTTGATAGCCGCGACCAGATCGTTGGTCATGTGGCTGTAATCCTTGCCCTGAACGTCCTCTACCTGTTTGGGATCGAGATTTTTCACGCCTTGCAGCGTCTTCCAGTGGAACTTGACGTAATGCACTTCACCTTTGGCATTAACCAGCTTGTAGGCATGAACGCCGTTGCCGTCCATGTTGCGATAACTGGCCGGCGTGCCTTCGTTGGAGTAGAGCAAGGTCAGGGTACGAATAGATTCCGGAACGTGAGAGAAGAAATCAAACCGGCGTCCGTCATTATCCTGATTGGTACGCGGGTCGGGTTTGAACGCGTGCACCATATCCGGGAATTTAATGGCGTCGCGAATGAAGAAAGTCGGGAAATTATTGCCTACCAGATCCCAGTTGCCTTGTGTGGTATAGAACTTGGTGGCGAAGCCGCGTGGGTCACGCAGGGTTTCCGGAGAGTGATTGCCGTGCACTACGCTTGAGAAACGTACGAATACGGGGGTTTCACTGCCTTTTTTGAACACCTGGGCGATAGTCAGATCCGAAATATCTTCCGTAGCGGTGAATTCCCCATGTGCGCCGGTGCCGCGGGCATGTACCACGCGTTCCGGAATACGTTCACGATCAAAACGTTGCAGCTTCTGCAACAGTTGGACATCTTGCAGTAAAACCGGGCCGTTGGGACCCGCGGTTTGCGAGTTTTGGTTGTCGCCCACCGGTGCGCCATTATCGCGGGTCAGGGTATCCGCCAATACCGGGGAGGCGATTAAGAGTGAAATGATGATCGCCAGCGGTTTTTTCCAGCCGGGGACACGATATGTGGAGGTGCGATTGCTCATAACTTTCCTCATCTTCCGTATGATTATTATCAACAATAGGGTTTGGTTATTGCTGTGATTCCATTGCACTGCTCGAAGCTATAAGCAGAGAAGATTCTCCATCAGAGACCTTGATAATACCGATGCCCTGTTGGTGAATGCGGTTTATCTATCGTTCGCTCCCTGTCGTCATGACGGGGTGTGAGAGGTTTCCGCTCATGGTCGGTAGTCTGGTTAACCGCCGCTGTTACTGGAGAGTCTCAACGCCTACAGCAACAGTGGCTACTTTACCGTTTTTGACAAAATGGATAACGGCAGTTGTTTCTATCGAATTAATAGGCATTCCCTGAGTAGGGAGTCGCTAAAAGGGTGAAGGCCGCCATAGACAAGGTTGAAAAACCGATAGCACCGGCCGCGACGGTGTTACTGCTGTTTGCATTACGCACGGGCCGGAAGAGGGGAAGGGAAGAAACACCCCTCGCCGTATGGCGAGATGTGTTGAAGCCTGCCGGCATAACGGTATAAAACGCACGACGAGCTATGCCGTCGTGCACATTGAGTGAAATACCCTATTTATACCCGTCATACTTCAAGTTGCAGGTGCGTTGGCTTTATTACTCGGCCCATCCTGGGGCCTCGCCCTTTCAGGGCCGCAGCAAGCTGCGTTCAAATCTGCTCCCGGCAGATTTGTCGCTCACCCCAGTCACTTACTTGAGTAAGTGACTGGGGATTCGCTGCGTTGCCGCCTTCCTGCAACTCGAATTATTTTGGGTATAGTGAAATATCCTACTTAGTTAAATACCATACCGCCGTCGATCAGCAACGCCTGGCCGGTCATGTAGTCGGAGTCAGGGCCGGCAAGGTAGGAGACGCAGGCGGCGACATCTTCCGGCTCGGACAAACGACCCAATGTGATGCGTTTGGCGAACTCGGCCGTGCCGTAGCCGAGCGGTTTGCCCGCCGCTTCGGAAATCTGGCGGTCAATCTCTTCCCACATTGGCGTTTTAACGATGCCTGGGCAGTAAGCATTGACGGTAATGCCCAGCGGCGCCAAATCGCGTGCAGCGGTTTGCGTCAGACCACGTACGGCGAATTTACTGGAGCTGTAAACCGCCAGTTCCGGGTTGCCGACGTGGCCTGCCTGGGATGCTGCATTGATAATTTTCCCGCCTTGCCCCTGAGCTTTAAACGCCTCCAGCGCAGCCTGTATGCCCCAGATGACGCCTTTCACGTTGATGTTGTATACCTTATCAACGATTTCCGGCGTGATATCTTCGATTAGCGTCGTCGGGGCGATACCGGCGTTATTGACGATCACGTGAAAGCCGCCCAGTTGTTTGTGCGCGGTACGAACCGCATGGAATACCTGGTCGCGGTCGGAGACATCCGCAATCAGTGCAATGGCGTTGCCGCCGTGCTGCCTGATTTCCTGCGCTACCTGGCCGGCGGTATCACCGTTATAATCCACGGCGGCGACGGCAAAACCGTCTTTTGCCAGACGAAGAGCAATGGCCCGGCCGATTCCCTGACCTGCGCCAGTGACCAATGCGACTTTTTGTTTCATGGTCTTTTCCTGTGTTGTGAATGAAAGAACAGCTTCTGCGGGCAGGCTAGCGCGTAGTAACGGGAATGAAAACTTATAGTAAATATCGAAGACTATCAGTTTAATAGACTAACTATTCTCACTTAAAAACAAATGTGCTGATGACATCTATAGACGGTGGTATTTTTGATTTTTTATGCTGCCGAAGAGAGATGTGGCATGTCGGGGGATCGCCGCTTAGGTGATAAAGATTGGTCTGGAGAAGGCGATAAACACAGTGTACCCTGCGAAGAACATCACCCGGGCCATGTCCCGCCGATATCTGTCTTATATGACTGTTTAAAAGCCGGTAACCATGAGCTACATCGATACCATCAAACACGAACTGGTTGGTTTTCTGAACGGATTGCCAATCTATCATCCGCTGGAGGACGTGACGGATTCTCCCTGGGGAGCGGATGATTTTTCATGTACGCCAGACAATTTGATTATCGGCGGCGGTGCGGGTGAGCACCCGGCGCTGGTGATCCATGAGTTGGGGGCGCTGGTTGCATCCTACCTGTTGCTATGCCTGCAAAAGCACAACGAGTTTTTCCCCGAACAGCCTGATCCGTTGCCGGAAATCTCGGTAGATCGACTGTATGAAATGGCGGAACGGCCGCGTTCGCTGGAGTTCTGCGGCTGGTCCATGAACCACGTCAAAGAGTTTGTCGATCTGGCCCGTTCACCGTTGCATCCCAACCCGCTAACGGAATTGGGCAGTGCCGAAGAGTGGATTGAACACTCTATCGGTGAATTCGTTTACTACTCGCTACCTGAACTGAATCCGTTCGATACGCAAATAGCGCTGTTACCCGGCATGGAGGGCTGGTTTCCCGGCTACTGGATGTGCAACGTAACCTGCCCGCCGCCAAACTATGTCAAAACGCGCAAGCAGTCGTTACAGTCTGGTTCGTTTCAGGATCACGGTTTTTTCCGCTGGGATTATCACTATCCTCCGGCGGAGTGAGTGGTTGCGTCTGCGGTGCCTGAGTGCGGTATAACATAAAAGACGCCTGAACCCGATGCTGGGAACAGTGACGATTTTGAGTGGATCAACGAGGTTAACGATGGTCAGTCTATCCCAGTGGTTGCCGTTTGCTGCGATTGCTTTAGGTCTGGTGCTGACACCCGGCCCGAATATGATTTACCTGCTCTCGCGCACGGTGTGCCAGGGGCGCAGAGCCGGTCTGGTATCGTTATCTGGCGTGGTGTTGGGTTTTTGTTCTATATGACATGACCGCTGCTTCCTACCTGCGCGTAGCCGTAACTTTGCGGCCTTTTTCCGTGGATTTCCCTCTGTCAGGTGATGTTATCCGCACCAAATTCGACTTACATCCTGCCAACCAACCTTACTGACGGATGACAGTTCTATACACTGGGGCTGGTAATGTTTGTCTCAACCCTTGTTGATGTTGTGTTATTCATCCCTGTCAGAGAGTAGTTTTTCCCGCCTTCGCTTAAGGCGGGATTTTTTTGTCTGCAGTACAGTATAGAAGGAGTAGCGCCTGGCTAAAAAGTCGCGCGGTAATCATTAAAACGCGGTAATCATTAAAACTAAGGTTGGCTTAATAGAGTGACGTTAGGCTGTATGCGTCCATACCCGTCATACTTCAAGTTGCAGGTGCGTTGGCTGCGTTCGTTCACCCGAATCACTTACCTGAGTAAGCTCATCGGGATTTACTCTCTTGCCGCGTTACAAGGCTCTTAACGAGCCTTGCCCTGTCGGGCCAACGCACTGCGTTGTTCAACACGCAAGCGTGTTGTCCTGCAACTCGAATTATTTTGGGTATATATTCACATTGATTGTATGTCCATACAGAGAAGGAATTCCATGAAGACTAAGTATCATTCATCTCAGATAGCATTGCACTGGCTGGCATTACTGTTGGTCGTAGTCACCTACGCCGCGATGGAACTGCGTGGTTTTGCTCCGCGTGGAAGTAGTGCTCGAGCATTAATGTCGACGATTCACTACAGTTGTGGTGTTTCCGTATGGGTGCTGATGATCCTGAGAGTGGTGCAGCGCTTTCGTTATCCGACCCCTCCCATCACCCCTCGACCGGATCGGTTGCTGGTGATCGCTTCCCATGCCGTACATGGCTTTCTGTATCTGATGTTTTTGGCGCTGCCGATATTAGGTGTGGTGGGAATGTACTACCGTGGCGCCGACTGGTCAGTATTCGGTATTGCGATGCCGATAGCGGCAGAGCCGAACGAAGACATGAAAGAAATTTTACTGAACATCCATGAGCTGATTGCCAATGCCGGCTATTTCCTGGTGGGGTTCCATGCCGTTGCTGCGCTGTATCATCACTATGTGGTGCGTGACGATACGCTATTGCGCATGATGCCTGACAAAAAATAATATCGTCGATATAACGACGACGGGCGGTAGGGCTTTCCTGCCGCCCGTTTTTTTATGTGCCGGAGCTAAGATTCAGGATGTTCCGCCATCTGTTTAAAACGCAGTAACGTCTTGTTTAACATCTCTTTAGGTAGCAGTTGAAACACCTGGCTGAGAGTTCTTCCCAGAATACCGCCGGGAGGATTGAACCGAATGCTGAGGGTGACTTCGGTACTCTCGCTGTTTGGGAGCGGCCGAAACGAGAGACTGCCTTCATTAGGAATTCTGGCGCCCGGCAATGAACGCCAGTAGATAAACTCGCCCGGCTGTTCATCCTCGATGCGTGCCTTCCATTCGATATACTGGCCGAAGGGGGCTTTCATTCTCCATAAAGAATCCGTACGGTTAATGATGTCAATATGGGCGACATGGTTCATCAATACGGGCAATGTTTGGGGGTTACGCCACAAATCAAATAGCACGTCAGCCGATCGGTGAATGATCAACGAACTGCTAAGCCGATCGGTGTGGCTATCCATCATGCCAGGTCCGCGTAAAAATGATGATGGCACGTTGTCTTCTCCCTTTAATGCCGAATGCAACAGACAATACCCCGCTATTGCCGTTAGTCATTACGGTACTGAACGTTTATCTGCAGCCGATTGTGGCGCGAGGTATCGTTATCTCTTCTGGCGAGTGTACGTGATGGCCGTGGAAACCTGCAAATGCGAGGAAATAAAAATCTGCTCAGGCTGCAGGATAGGGGGCACTGGTGCATCCGGGAGAATGCGCACATTCACAAAAACAAAGAATAATGGCTGATTTTTGGGCAGTCTGGCGGGTTTCTGTTACACTTTAACTTAGTGTTAATTGACTGCTGTGCCATGTTATTAGAGTAAGGAATTTTATTTTCGATGTTCATTCTTTTTTAGCCCATCTTTCTGATGGGCTTTTTGTTTATTATGATGGTCACGGCAAGTATTATTATTTGTGTTTGATTTTTTTCTGTCGTCATTATCACAGAAAAAATAGATTACATTCGTTTTTTTAAGGTTGATTTAATCTCTCTGGTGTAATTTTGTTTTCAGTCAATCTCATTGTAGTGCCAAACACCAGGGTTTTATTTATTATAAAGATGTTCCTTTTGCCCACCACTCGGTGGGCTTTCCTTTTTATGCGTCTGGACTGTTAATTCGTAAGAGTGCATATTGTTTATTCGCTGTGTGTTTCATTTCCACAAAATGAAACACTGTTCTCCAAAAAATTTTAATGATTTAGGTATTTTTTGGTTTTCCTAATGTTGGCTTAATATTAATGTCGTAGAATTTTTTTCAGGCGGAGGAAAACCGCCAACCTGTGTCTTCAGGATGCTTCATGCCAGAGAATAGTGTTTTTTGCCCACCTTGATGGTGGGCTTTTTTTTGAGAGTGATATACCCGTCATACTTCACGTTGCAAGTATGTTGGCTTTATTACTCGGCCCATCCCGGGGCCTTGCCCTGACGGGCCAACGCGTTGCGTTGTTCAAAACGCAGCGCGTTTTGTCCTGCAACTCGAATTATTTTGGGTATAAATGTGATTTCATCATAGTGTTTTTAATTAAATTTCGTTAGCGGTGATAAAACTAAGGTTATTTTAAGAAAAGAAAGCTAATTTATAACCAGGCAGTCAATGGACAACTGTCGTGCCAGTACTACTAAACCCTTGCTGTTGAGAAAATCAATAGCTTCGCCCACCTGTCGGTGGGCTTTTTTTTAGTATCATCGGTTCGATTCGCAATTTAAATAATTTAGCAGGGTACAATCATGCAGGGAAGTAAAAGTATTTTTCATCAGAGGTGATGTTAATGTGTTTATTTCCGATAAATAAAGCAGACATAATTGGTTTCGATCCCAAGAGTGTTATTTCCTTCTGGGATTCCGTTCCCATCAGGCCTGTCGGTTCAACTGACAGGCCTGCATTATTTTAGCTTCAAATACCATTGTTGAAGTGCACTATCGCCTGCCGACGATGACGGAGGAGCGGCCTTGTGTACAAACCCCAGGTGTCGGTAAAGCTGTATTGCCGGAGCATTATTATTCATGACGGTCAATGTCAGGCGGGATAAGCGAAGACGAGCGTCATTAATCAATGCACTCATTAGCTGGTAAGACGCACCGGTGCCGCGTAGCGATTCGGCAACGTAAACACCCCAGATCGTGCCTTCTTCATCATCGTTTACGCTGTAAGCGGCAATGCCGCCTAATGCATAACCAGACGTAAACACGCCCCATATATGGTTATGTTCCAGTCGGGCCAGGAACAGGCTATCGGGTTCGGCCTGCTCTTTTTGCCAATTGCTGCCGAAAGCGTGAGCTGCGTTCAGCAGGCCTTCCAGCCTGATACGCCGCAATTCAGCAAGGTCGTCGGGGGAGAGCTTACGAATAATCATTGCGGTGTTCTGCAGTTGTACCAATAAAAAAGCCCCGAGGCGGGGCATGCATGTCGTAAAAAACGCTATCACCGTTATTATTGTGTGTCGAGCATATACCGATACGATGACGATAATACGACAGTCTGTTGCGTTATGTTGCGTGCGACTTCGCATTCCTGTGATGCAAGAACGTGGAGAAAGGAAAAATACTACCCCGAGGAAGACGGCGACCATTACTATTGAGCGGTGATAAATGAGGTGCGATAGATAAAACGGGATACCGTAATGACAGAAACAGACATATTGCGACTGAGCGAACAGTTAGGCGAGCGCCTGAAGGCGCATCAGGCAAAAATAACCTGTGCTGAATCTTGCACCGGTGGCTGGCTGGCAAAGGCTATTACCGATGTCGCGGGAAGCTCGGCATGGTTTGATTATGGCTTTGTTACTTACAGTAATCAGGCGAAGCAAATGCTTATCGGCGTACAGGAAAAGACGCTGGCCGAGTTTGGTGCGGTGAGCCGCGAAGTGGTCGCTGAAATGGCAACGGGGGCGCTGAGTCGCGCCGGTGCGGATATCGCCGTATCCGTCAGCGGGATTGCAGGGCCCGACGGGGGATCGCCAGATAAACCGGTCGGTACCGTATGGTTCGGTTTTTGTGATAAAGCGGGCAACCGTGCAGCCCTGCGTATGCAGTTTGAGGGTGATCGCCGCGACGTTCGTCTGCAGGCCGTCGCTTTTGCTCTGCAGACGCTGCTGGAGAGATTTTTATAAAATGGGCTTGATGCTGTATGAGTATACAGTATAATGCGTGCATCGGTTCGGTGAATCATGAATAAGCAACGGCGTAGAGGCAGCGGCAGGCTGCGCGACAGGAGTAAAAATGGCTATTGATGAGAACAAACAAAAGGCACTGGCGGCGGCGCTGGGCCAGATCGAAAAACAATTCGGTAAAGGTTCTATCATGCGTTTGGGCGAAGATCGCTCAATGGATGTTGAAACGATCTCCACTGGCTCCTTGTCGCTCGATATCGCACTGGGTGTTGGCGGTCTGCCAATGGGGCGTATTGTCGAAATCTATGGTCCGGAATCTTCCGGTAAAACGACGCTGACATTGCAGGTTATTGCCGCAGCGCAGCGTGAAGGAAAAACCTGTGCATTCATCGATGCGGAACATGCTCTGGACCCTATCTACGCCAAGAAACTGGGCGTTGATATCGATAATCTGCTGTGTTCCCAGCCCGATACCGGCGAACAAGCGCTGGAAATTTGTGATGCGCTGGCTCGTTCCGGTGCCGTGGATGTGATTATCGTCGACTCTGTCGCTGCTTTGACTCCAAAAGCAGAGATCGAAGGGGAGATCGGTGATTCACACATGGGGCTGGCTGCGCGCATGATGAGCCAGGCGATGCGTAAATTGGCTGGTAACCTGAAGCAATCTAATACCCTGCTGATTTTCATCAACCAGATCCGTATGAAAATTGGCGTGATGTTCGGTAACCCGGAGACCACAACCGGTGGTAATGCCCTGAAATTCTATGCTTCCGTCCGTCTCGATATTCGTCGTATCGGTTCAATCAAGGAAGGTGAAGAAGTCGTCGGGAGTGAAACCCGGGTTAAGGTTGTGAAGAACAAAGTGGCTGCTCCGTTCAAACAGGCCGAGTTCCAGATTCTGTATGGTGAAGGGATTAATACCTTCGGTGAGTTGGTAGACCTGGGCGTCAAATACAAACTGATTGAGAAAGCTGGCGCCTGGTACAGCTATAACGGCGACAAGATTGGTCAGGGTAAGGCGAATGCCTGTAATTTCCTGAAAGAAAATCCGGCTATTTCCGCTGAGCTGGATAAGAAGTTGCGCGAATCACTGTTGCATAAAGACAATGACGCGGTGCCGACTATCAGTGGTGAAAGCGCAGAGTACGACGAAGCTGCGGCAGGTGAACTTAACGACGATTTTTAATCGTCGGCGTTGTGCAGGCAGCATATTCTCAGGATAACAGGTATGCCTAACATACTCCGCTATGTAATGAATGTGCTGGCTGTACGGGATCACAGTGAAATGGAATTACGTCGCAAGATTGCGATGTATTTGCAAGCAAATCCTGAGTGTGATGGTGCAGATGCCTGTTCTGCGCCATCCGAAATTCATACCCAAATCGAGCAGGCGATAGCAAGCTGCAAACAACAAGGGTGGCTGGATGATGGGCGCTATGCCCAGCGTTATATCAGCAGTCGCTGTCGTAAAGGATACGGTTCTCAGCGTATCTGTGTCGAACTCAGCCAGCGCGGCATTGATAAATCCATCCAGCGTATGGCGCTTCAATCTTGTGATATTGACTGGTATTCGCAGGCGAAGACCGTCGCGGACCGTAAATTCGGCTCCCCTTTGCCGACGAATTGGCAGGAGCGAGCCAAAGTTCAGCGCTATTTGCTTTATCGCGGCTTTTCCCACGACGAAATTCAGTCGGTATATATGAATTTTTCCGATTGAACGCATACGGGATTTTACTTCCCCCCGAAGAAAATTTATCTTATTCCCACTTTTTTGTTCGCGTTTGGCTCGGTCACGTCCGTATGTTGCACCCACCTTGCCCGCGACTGTTCTTTTAGCTTGATTTCAGGACAATTATGAGCAAGAGCACCGCTGAGATCCGTCAAGCGTTTCTCGACTTTTTCCATAGTAAAGGACATCAGGTTGTCGCCAGTAGTTCACTGGTGCCAAACAATGACCCCACGCTGCTGTTTACCAATGCCGGGATGAACCAGTTCAAGGATGTGTTCCTGGGGCTGGATAAACGTAACTATGTACGCGCTACGACGTCTCAACGTTGTGTCCGTGCCGGCGGTAAACATAACGATCTGGAAAATGTGGGTTACACTGCGCGCCATCACACCTTCTTCGAAATGCTGGGTAACTTCAGCTTCGGTGATTATTTTAAACGCGACGCCATTATTTATGCCTGGGAACTGTTAACCAGCTCTGAATGGTTTGGGTTGCCCAAGGAAAAATTATGGGTCACGGTTTATGCCACCGATGATGAAGCCTATGACATTTGGGCTAATGAGGTAGGTGTGCCGCACGAGCGTATCATCCGCATCGGGGACAATAAAGGTGCGCCGTATGCGTCGGATAACTTCTGGCAAATGGGTGATACCGGCCCTTGTGGTCCGTGCTCTGAAATTTTCTACGATCATGGCGATCACATCTGGGGCGGACCTCCAGGAAGCCCGGAAGAAGACGGTGATCGCTATATTGAGATTTGGAACCTGGTATTCATGCAGTTCAACCGACAGGCTGACGGTACAATGCTGCCGTTGCCGAAACCCTCGGTTGATACCGGCATGGGACTGGAACGTATTTCCGCAGTTCTGCAACATGTCAATTCCAACTACGACATCGATTTGTTCAGTACGTTGATTGCTGAAGCCGCCCGTGTGGTAGGAACCGATGATCTGAACAATAAATCGTTACGCGTTATCGCCGACCACATCCGTTCTTGCGCGTTTCTGATCGCAGATGGCGTGATGCCGTCGAATGAAAACCGCGGTTATGTATTGCGTCGCATTATCCGCCGCGCTATTCGCCACGGTAATATGCTGGGTGCGAAGGAAACCTTTTTCTATAAGCTGGTGGGGCCGCTGATTGATGTTATGGGGTCTGCCGCCGAAGAACTGAAACGCCAGCAGAGCCTGGTTGAACAAGCGCTTAAGAACGAAGAAGAGCAGTTCGCCCGCACGCTGGAGCGCGGCTTGCTGTTACTGGATGAAGAGATTAAGCAGCTTAAGGGCGATACGTTGAGTGGTGAAGCGGCATTCCGCCTCTATGATACCTATGGTTTCCCGGTTGATTTGACGGCGGATGTTTGCCGTGAGCGTAATCTGAAAGTTGATGAGGCCGGTTTTGAGCGTGCGATGGAAGCTCAACGCCAGCGTGCGCGTGATGCCAGCGGTTTCGGTGCTGATTACAACAGCCTGATTCGGGTCGATGAGTCGACAACGTTCTGTGGCTATGAGCGTACCGAACAGCAGTCTACGGTTGTGGCGATTTACCGTCAGGGTGAATCCGTGCAGGAAATTCAGGCGGGTGACGATGCGGTTGTGATCCTGAGCGAGACACCGTTCTATGGTGAATCGGGTGGACAGGTTGGCGACCAGGGGACGTTGGTTTCGGCCGCCGCTCGTTTTTCTGTTGTCGACGCGCAGAAATATGGTCAGGCTATCGGGCATGTCGGTTCATTGGTTCAGGGCGTTTTGCGGGTCAACGACAAGGTGGATGCGGCAGTGGATCATGTTCGCCGCGATCGTATTCGTTTGAACCACTCTGCGACCCATCTGCTGCACGCCGCTTTGCGTCAGGTCTTGGGCGACCATGTGGCGCAGAAAGGCTCTTTGGTCAATGACAACTACCTGCGTTTTGACTTCTCTCATCCGGAAGCGATGAAACCGGAGCAGATTCGTCAGGTAGAAGATATCGTCAATACCCAGATTCGTCGCAATTTGCCGGTAGACACAGACGTAATGGCGCTGGATGCGGCCAGAGCGAAAGGTGCAATGGCGCTCTTTGGCGAGAAATACGACGAGCAGGTTCGTGTGTTATCAATGGGTGATTTTTCCATTGAGTTGTGTGGCGGTACACATGCCCGTCGTACTGGCGATATCGGTCTGTTCCTGATTGTGTCTGAATCAGGTACGGCTGCCGGTGTTCGCCGTATTGAGGCTGTGACCGGCGAGAATGCCATTGTTGCCTTACACCAGCAAAGTGATGTGCTGCATGAAGTAACACAGTTGGTGAAGGGGGATAGCAACAATCTGGCCGATAAAGTCCGTTCTTTGCTGGAGCGTACTCGTGGGCTGGAAAAAGAATTGCAGCAGTTGAAGGAACAACAAGCCGCTCAGGAAAGCTCTTCATTGTCTGGCAAGGCAAAAGATATCAACGGCGTAAAACTGCTGGTGACGCAGCTAAACAACGTTGAACCTAAACTGCTGCGCACGATGGTTGATGATCTGAAGAACCAACTGGGTTCCGCGGTGATCGTGCTATCGACGGTAGCTGACGGCAAGGTCAGCTTGATCGCGGGTGTAACCAAAGAATTGACCGATCGCGTCAAAGCGGGTGAGTTGGTTGGTTTTGTGGCAAACCAGGTCGGTGGCAAGGGCGGGGGACGTCCGGATATGGCTCAGGCAGGCGGTAGTGATGTTGATGCGTTGCCATCGGCGCTGACCAGCATTGAAGCCTGGGTGGTTGATAAGCTATAAATACTAAATACGTGTTATCTAGGCAAAAACGTCATGACTAAGCGTAGTTTTGGCGTTTTTGGCTTGCGGTAAGGATTGCCGCAAACAAGACTGATGAATAGGCCATCTGTGGCGTGTCGTAGATGGCCTTTAACGCGATGTCTGGTTGTGATAACAAAAAGCGCAAGCTGTCTTATATCGACTAAACTGAACACTAGTAACAAACAATGAGTGCGATGATGAGACATTTTCGTCATCCAGGTTTACGTCTTCCCTAACCATGATGGATAATGACGGGAGAACAGAGAGACCTGACTCTTTATAATCTTTCAAGGAGCAAAGAATGCTTATTTTAACTCGTCGAGTTGGCGAAACCCTCATGATCGGCGATGAGGTCACGGTTACCGTACTAGGAGTAAAGGGCAATCAGGTCCGTATCGGTGTGAATGCACCGAAAGAAGTATCTGTACATCGTGAAGAGATTTACCAGCGTATTCAGGCAGAGAAGTCTCAGCCTACCTCCTACTGAATTGAATAGCGTCTCGTATCGGCGAGGCGCTGTTGTTCGTATTTTTTATCTGCTCCCGTGTTTCTGTTTTCTGCCAGTAAATGGTTGCCCTGATGTTTGTTGTTGTGAATGGGAATAACTGGTTGTTTTATTGGCGATAAAACATGCTTTTTGTTGTTAATCTGTTCTGGTTGGGTGCGAAGTGTTCAAACGGAACTGATATCGGAAAAATTGTTTGACTTATAAGACCGGGAAAGTAATATGTGCGCCACGCAGACAGGTGAGCGCTGAATGAGAAAAAATTCAGTGATTACAAGTCGGCAAGGTGAGGTGGCCGAGAGGCTGAAGGCGCTCCCCTGCTAAGGGAGTATGCGGTCAAAAGCTGCATCGAGGGTTCGAATCCCTCCCTCACCGCCATTAATATGCATCCGTAGCTCAGCTGGATAGAGTACTCGGCTACGAACCGAGCGGTCGGAGGTTCGAATCCTCCCGGATGCACCATTCTTATTGTCATATCTTCTTCATCTTCATTCACTGTTAATCAATCTGCTACAGAAACTCGCGTATTCCTGCGGTGTTGTAAATCTATTTCACTGTTTTTTATAAGCTTATTGAGTAAGCGACAACGTTTTTACTTTGCGCTAAAGTAATCGTCTCTTTTCGATGGGTACGGAATCATGATGTACGATCGCTATCAAGGCCTCATATTTGACATGGATGGCACCATTCTTGATACGGAACCAACCCATAGCAAGGCCTGGCTGCAGGTGCTGGCAAGGTACGGTATGAGTTATGACAGCGATGCCATGGCCGCACTGAATGGTGCACCGACCTGGCGTATTGCCGAGGTCATTATCAATCAGCACCAGTCTGATCTTGATCCTCATGTGCTGGCGGCAGAAAAAGCCTCTCTGACTGAAACCATGCTAATGGATACGGTACAACCGTTGCCCTTGATCGAGGTGGTCAAGGCATACCATGGCCGTCGACCGATGGCTGTTGGTACGGGAAGTACACACGGCCTGGCGGAGCGTTTGTTACGCCATCTCGGCTTACGTGAGTATTTTTCTGCATTAGTCGGTGCCGACGATGTACAACGCCATAAGCCATTTCCTGATACGTTTCTGCGTTGTGCCGCATTAATCCAGGTGGTTCCTGAGCATTGTATTGTGTTCGAGGATGCTGATTTTGGCATCCAGGCAGCTACCAGTGCCGGTATGGCAGTGGTTGACGTCAGAACATTGTGAGTGAGTTCTGGGCAGTATTTTCTTTGTTCTGGAGCAGTTTCCTGAGTGCTACGTTGTTGCCGGGCAGTTCGGAAGTTGTTCTGGTGTCGTTATTATTAACCCACAGCGCCAGCCCGCTATTGCTGGTTTTTATTGCCTCTATCGGCAATACGCTAGGGGGAATGACCAATATTATTATTGGGCGTCTGGCGCCTGAAATTAAGCTGCAAAAAGGATTAAACACTGCACGTTACTGGCTGCAGCGTTATGGTACGGCTGCACTCTTGTTTAGCTGGGTGCCGGTAGTCGGCGATATATTGTGTGTACTGGCCGGATGGCTGAGGATGCCGTGGGCCAGTTCAATAATCTGTATTTTTATCGGAAAAGCGGTGCGTTACCTGATAATCACAGGTGTGACGCTGAAATGGACGATGGGAGCCGGGTGAGTTGTAATGACGATAGTTGCCCCCATATACCTTAATTAACATAACTACATCTTCATAGCGGGAGGTCAATTTGATCCCGGACGTATCAAAGGCGCTGTCCTGGCTGGAAAAAAATCCTCAGTCTGTAGCAGGGATCCAGCGTGGTATTGAGCGTGAAACACTGCGTGTGATGGCAAATGGGCATCTCGCGACTACTGGGCACCCGGAGAAACTGGGGGCTGCGCTAACCCACCCCTGGATTACGACGGATTTTGCTGAGGCGCTACTGGAGTTCATTACGCCGGTTGATAAGGATGTCGATCACCTTCTCACCTTTTTGCGTGATATTCATCGCTATGTCTCGCGTCATTTGGGTGATGAGCGTATGTGGCCGTTGAGTATGCCTTGCTTTATCGGAGCAGAGCAGGATATCGAACTGGCGCAGTATGGTTCATCGAACATTGGCCGCTTCAAAACGCTGTACCGCGAAGGCTTGAAGAATCGCTACGGAGCATTGATGCAGACCATTTCTGGTGTGCATTATAATTTTTCACTGCCGTTAGCATTTTGGCAAACCCGTGACGGTATTAGTGATGCCATCACCGGCAAGGAAGTCATTTCCGCCGGTTATTTTCAACTGATTCGTAATTACTACCGCTTTGGCTGGGTCATTCCCTATCTATTTGGGGCCTCTCCCGCCATCTGTTCTTCTTTCCTGCAAGGGAAAGAAACTCACCTGCCGTTTGAGCGTTCTAAAGGAATGCTTTATCTGCCGTATGCGACATCGTTACGCTTGAGCGATTTGGGGTATACCAATAAGTCGCAGAGCAATCTTGGGATTACCTTCAATAGTCTGGAAGGTTATGTTTCGGCACTGAAAAAAGCGATACGTACGCCTTCAGAAGAGTATGCCAACATTGGTCTCAAGAACGATGGACGTTATCTGCAGTTGAATACCAACGTGTTGCAGATTGAAAATGAATTGTATGCGCCGATTCGTCCCAAGCGAGTGACCCGCCCAGGCGAATCGCCTTCTGATGCGCTGCTGCGCGGCGGTATTGAGTATATTGAAGTACGCTCGCTGGATATCAATCCATTTTCGGCTACGGGTGTCAGCGCTGAGCAGGTTCGGTTCCTTGATCTGTTCCTTATCTGGTGCGCGCTGGCCGATGCGCCGGAAATGAGCGAAGCCGAATTGCTGTGTACACGTAAAAACTGGAACCAGGTCATTTTAGAAGGGCGCAAACCGGGGCAGACGATAGGAATGGGGTGTGATACGGCACGTCAGCCTATTGCTGAGGTTGGCCGAGCGCTATTTGCTGACTTAAGGCGTGTTGCAGAATTGTTGGATCAGGGACAGGCGAAGCCGTATTATCAGCAGGTTTGTGACCAGTTGGTTGAAGGATTTTATGATCCGGAAAAAACCTTCTCGGCCCGTATTCTGGCGATGATGCTGGAACATGGCAGCGGTGGCGTCGGTCTTCAGCTATCTGAACAATACCGCAAACAACTGCTGCAAGAGCCCCTGGAGGTACTGTCTGAAACTCAATTTGCCCTGGAGTGTGAACGTTCATGGCAGCACCAGCGTCAGCTCGAATCTGAGGATACATTGAGTTTTGAGGCTTATCTGGCCGGGCAGTGAATGCGATATAAAAGAAAATGCCACCCGATTGTCACCGGGTGGCTAAAGAAACATCTCTGATAATAGGGATGATGATAATAAATGCGCGTCTTTCATATGTTATGACCGGTATCGGTAAAAAAAGTTTCCTGGAAACGAGAAATAAATTTTTCATGAGGAGGTGGCAATATGCCATTACTGGATAGTTTTACTGTCGATCATACTCGTATGGCTGCACCTGCTGTTCGAGTGGCCAAAACCATGACAACCCCTCATGGTGATACGATTACCGTGTTTGATCTGCGTTTCTGTCGTCCTAACTATGAGATCATGCCTGAACGCGGTATTCATACGCTGGAGCATTTGTTTGCCGGCTTTATGCGTGATCACCTCAACGGAGAGGGTGTGGAAATTATTGATATCTCTCCTATGGGGTGCCGTACCGGCTTCTACATGAGCTTGATTGGTACGCCGGAAGAGCAACGCGTTGCCGATGCCTGGAAAGCGGCGATGGCTGATGTCCTGAACGTCACTGATCAGCGTAAAATTCCAGAGCTGAACGAATATCAGTGCGGTACGTATGAGATGCATTCCCTGACTGAAGCGCAGGATATTGCTCGCCATATTTTAGATAGTGATGTTCTCGTTAATAAAAACGACGATTTGGCCTTGCCGAAAGACAAACTGGCTGAGTTGCACATCTAAGCAACGTAAAGCCTATCGCTGTAAAAAAAGAGAGCTTCGCTCTCTTTTTTTGTGTCCGCTTTTGTGTCCGCAGTATTCCAGGCGAGAGATAGCGATCGTCATTGGGCCAGGAAGTTCTGGATTACCCGGCTGCCAAAGTAGGAAAGCGTCAGCAGCAACGCGCCGATAAGGTTGAACCAGACAATCCGTCGTCCGCGCCAGCCTTCATGGTAGTGTCCCCAAAGCAGAAGAATGTAAACAAACCATGCCAGCAGCGAGAACAGCGCTTTATGCAGATTCTCTTTATTGCTGAGCAAGTCATTCATATAGATTAGCCCGGTGCATAGCGTCAACGTTAATAAAATGACGCCAACCTGGGTGATGTGGAACATCTTGCGCTCGATACCCAGTAATGGCGGCATGTCGGCGGCAAAACCCAGTTTCTTGGTTTTCAGCATGTAATCCAGCAACGCCAGTTGCAGCGCATACAACGCGGCGATCATCAGTGTGGCATAAGCAAACAGCGCCAGACCGATGTGTACCATCAAGCCCGGCATCGCTTCGAGGTGGGTGATAAATTCGCCGGGCATAAAGCTGGCAAACGCCAGATTAATGAAGGCAAAGGTATAGACGATAGGCAACAGGAACCAGCCGCGATTGCGCGATGCCACAACGGTCATTACGGTACAGATAATCAGGCTTATCAGAGAGCCAATATTTAACAGGCTCAGGTTTTGACCGGCCTGCACATCGAAAATACGCTGATACAAGGCCACTGCATGGCAGACCAGGGCGATCGTGGCGGATACTACTGCCAGACGGCGGTAGGTTCCGTTTTTTCGCACCAGACTGGGAATAATCAAGCCCAGACTGAGGAAATAGGCCGCTAAAGCTACAATGGCGAACACAGACATAGCGATGGGTTATTCGATATCAACTGAGTAAAATGAAAGGTCAGTATAGCCGGAGTCGCCACCGTCACCAACCAGTTATCCGTGCCGTCGCACGCAGATTGGTCTGGCTTTCGTGTTATACTCTTCGCCATTCGCGTCGCGGTAGCGGCCAGTTTCACATTGAGCATGAGATATGTTTGAAAATTTAACCGATCGACTATCGCGCACTCTGCGCAATATCAGCGGCCGTGGGCGGCTGACGGAAGACAATATCAAGGATACGCTGCGTGAAGTCCGTATGGCGCTGCTGGAAGCCGATGTGGCGCTGCCGGTGGTGCGTGATTTCATTAACCGCGTCAAAGAGCAGGCGGTAGGTCATGAAGTCAACAAGAGCCTGACGCCGGGGCAGGAATTCGTCAAGATTGTCCAGAATGAGCTGGTGGCCGCCATGGGCGAGGTCAACCAGGCGCTTAATCTGGCTGCCCAGCCGCCAGCGGTAGTGCTGATGGCGGGTCTGCAAGGGGCGGGTAAAACCACCAGCGTTGGTAAGTTAGGTAAATTCCTGCGCGAAAAGCAGAAGAAGAAAGTGCTGGTTGTCTCGGCGGACGTGTATCGCCCGGCGGCGATTAAGCAGTTGGAAACGCTGGCGCAAACCGTCGGTGTTGACTTCTTTCCTTCGGAAGCACATGAAAAGCCGATTGATATCGTCAATCGCGCGCTACAGCATGCCAAACTGAAGTTCTACGATGTTCTGCTGGTGGATACCGCCGGTCGTCTGCATGTCGATGACGCCATGATGGACGAAATCAAGCAGGTACATGCGTCGATCAATCCGGTAGAAACCCTGTTTGTGGTTGACGCCATGACCGGTCAGGATGCGGCGAATACGGCCAAAGCATTTAACGAAGCGTTGCCGTTGACCGGGGTGATCCTGACCAAAATCGATGGTGACGCTCGCGGTGGTGCCGCACTCTCCATCCGCCATATCACGGGTAAACCGATCAAGTTCTTAGGTGTCGGTGAGAAGACCGATGCGCTGGAGCCTTTCTACCCAGACCGTATCGCTTCGCGCATTCTTGGTATGGGCGATGTGCTCTCGCTGATTGAGGAGCTGGAAAGCAAGGTCGACCGTTCTCAGGCTGAAAAACTGGCCAAGAAACTGAAGAAAGGTGATGGTTTTGATCTGACCGATTTCCTGGATCAGCTCAAGCAGATGCGCAACATGGGCGGCATGGCCAGCATGATGAGCAAATTGCCCGGTATGGGGCAGATCCCGGATAACGTAAAATCGCAGATGGATGACAAGGTGTTGGTGCGGATGGAGGCTATCATCAACTCCATGACGCAACAGGAGCGCGCCAAACCGGAAATCATCAAAGGTTCACGTAAGCGCCGCATCGCGATGGGTTCGGGTATGCAGGTGCAGGACGTCAACCGGCTGTTGAAACAGTTTGATGATATGCAGCGCATGATGAAAAAGATGAAGAACGGCGGTTTGGCCAAGATGATGCGCGGCATGAAAGGAATGATGCCGCCGGGTTTTCCGGGCCGTTAAGTCGGGGCGCATGACCTCGGCAGAAAAGTCGATGGTGCGAACGCATGGTTTTAGATTGCTTTTTGCACCAAAATGAGTAAAATCTTCGGGCTTTTTATATGACACTGGGCCCCGTTCCTCGATGGGGCCCGGTTGTTTTATTAACTAAAGAGGATGTTATGGTAACAATTCGTTTGGCACGTGGCGGCGCTAAAAAACGCCCGTTCTATCAAGTCGTTGTGACCGATAGCCGCAATGCGCGCGACGGTCGTTTCATTGAGCGCGTAGGTTTCTTCAACCCAATCGCTACCGGTAAAGCAGAAGGCCTGCGCCTGGATCTTGACCGTATCGAGCACTGGGTTGGTCAGGGCGCTACCGTTTCTGATCGCGTTTCTGCGCTGATCAAAGACGCGAAAAAAGCAGCGTAATCTGTTGCGGTGGTGGTAATGAGCAAGCAACTCAGCCCGAAAGCCCCGGTCAACCCGATTGTATTGGGAAAATTGGGGTCGACGTACGGCATTAAAGGTTGGCTCAGAGTGTTTTCATCCACCGAAGACGCCGAAAGCATTTTTGATTATCAGCCTTGGTTCATCCGGAATAAAGGGCTGTGGCAACCGATCGAGATCGAGAGCTGGCGGCACCATAATCAGGACCTGGTCATTAAACTGAAAGGTATTGATGATCGGGAAGCGGCGAATTTATTGACCAATTGCGAAATTGTCGTGGATTCAGCCCAATTACCTGAACTGGATGAAGGCGATTATTACTGGAAGGATCTTATTGGTTGCGACGTTGTCACCATCGGTGGCTATGAGCTGGGAAAAGTCATAGACATGATGGAAACCGGTTCGAATGACGTCCTGGTAGTAAGAGCCAACCTGAAAGATGCTTACGGGGTCAAGGAACGGTTGATTCCGTTTCTGACCGAACAGGTTATCAAGCACATTGACCTGTCTACTCATCGTATTGAAGTAGATTGGGATCCTGGTTTTTGAACTCTGTAATGTCTGCAGTTAATGAGAGTGGAACGGTGCTATGTGGATTGGGGTGATTAGCCTATTTCCTGAGATGTTTCGCGCCATTACTGATTATGGAGTCACTGGCCGGGCAGTAAAAAATGGCCTGCTGAGCGTACAGTACTGGAGTCCTCGCGACTTCACTTACGATCGACATCGCACGGTGGACGATCGCCCTTATGGCGGCGGTCCCGGTATGTTGATGATGGTGCAGCCCTTGCGGGATGCTATCCATGCAGCGAAAGCAGCGGCAGGCGAAGGGGCTCGGGTGATTTATCTATCACCGCAGGGTCGCAAACTGGATCAGCAAGGCGTACGTCAACTCGCTGCAAATCAGAAGATGATTCTGGTTTGCGGAAGGTACGAGGGCATTGATGAGCGAGTCATTAAAACCGAAATTGACGAAGAATGGTCAATCGGCGACTACGTTCTCAGTGGTGGCGAACTACCGGCAATGACGCTGATTGATTCGGTTGCCCGGTTTATCCCCGGCGTACTGGGTCATGAGGCTTCGGCACAGGAAGATTCTTTTGCCGATGGATTGCTGGACTGTCCTCACTATACCCGGCCTGAAGTGTTGGAAGGCATGGATGTACCGGCAGTATTGTTGTCGGGCAATCATGCGGAAATACGCCGCTGGCGTTTGAAGCAGTCGCTGGGCCGAACCTGGCTTAGAAGACCTGAACTTCTGAAAAGCCTAGCTCTGACTGACGAGCAAGCAACGTTGTTGACTGAGTTCCAACGGGAATATCAGTCTGGACAACACGAGTATTAGGGGGCCGCTGAGGCAATGCCGGCGAACCCAAATATCAGTTTACCTAGGGTAAGAGACATATTATGAGCAATATTATCAAGCAGCTTGAACAAGAGCAGATGAAGCAAGACGTACCTGCGTTCCGTCCGGGTGATACCGTGGAAGTGAAGGTATGGGTCGTTGAAGGTTCCAAAAAACGTCTGCAGGCATTCGAGGGCGTGGTTATCGCAATTCGTAACCGCGGTCTGCACTCTGCATTCACTGTTCGCAAGATTTCCAACGGCGAAGGCGTAGAGCGCGTATTCCAGACGCACTCTCCGGTAGTGGATAGCATTACCGTTAAGCGCCGTGGTGCTGTGCGTAAAGCCAAACTGTACTACCTGCGTGAGCGTGCTGGTAAGTCTGCTCGTATCAAAGAGCGTCTTAACTAAGCATACGCTTTCGCAACATCCGAAAGCGATAAGGGGTGGCATTTGCCACCCCTTTTTCTTTGGTACTTCCTCTGTGCTATACCGTGCTTTCCGTTTTCCGGGCGATAACGGTAGGGTACATAGCCATGCGGTCATCGATAAAGTGTATGTCGTGAAACCCTGCGTTTTCCAACTGGCGCTGTGTTTGACGGTGGGTACGAAATGCCGTCCACTTTGCTTCCAGAATGCGTGAGAACAGCAAATGTTGTAAGGGAAGTAAGCGCTGTTCTTCCTCCGTGACTTTCCAGGGCGACTCCGACGACAACACCGGGGGCGGTGTCAGAAAGCTGGTGATCAGTATACCGCCTGGTTTTAGCGCGTGATTGAATGCGCGATAAAGATCGGTGACGCGTTCATCATCCTGCTCATATATGTTAAGCCCGTTGCTGGTGAGAATATCTACCGGTTCAGGGAGTTGTAATGACCAGGCATCACCTTGCAACAATGTAATGTGATTATCACAATGCTGTTGTCTCGCTAGCGAATCCGCTGCTTCCAGCGCCTGATGATCCAAATCTACGCCGATCAACCGTACATTCTGATGGTGAGAATAGTCCAGCAACAGTAAATCACCCATCAGCCCACAAGGGACCGAGGCGAGAACCATTCCATCATGTAGCCGTGATTGCAACTGCTGGCGAAAAATGCGAAACCGCTCACGGGTAGCGAGTACGGCTGGTAACCGTTCATAGATCAATCGTTCCAGATCACTATGAGAAGGGAGCGTTACATTGTCGGATGAGTAGGTGACCAGATGATGAGTCCAGTAGGCATTCAATCCCCTGTGCGCCAGTAAGAAACGGCCCAAATCGAATGTCGACAGCTCTTCGGCGATCGCGATTTGCTCTTCTACTGTAGCACCGGGAAGATCCCCCGCCTCTTGTAGCCTGATTTTGACTGCATTAAGCGTCGCGTCGAGATCATCCTTTGCATGTAATTGATGTGACAGCAGTTGCCCTTGTCCAGAATATAGCGACGTGTTTTTCATAATTAGATCCTGTTTGCCGGCTTATTGCGTGCATAAATGCGGTGAAAGTTCAGCCAGAGCAATGATGGCAAGACAAGATAAACGTGTGCATTCACTTTCATTTTGTGCAGGTTTTATTGTGTTTAGTTATTATTTATAAAGGTTATTATAAATATGGTTTGTTTTTGTGGGTAGGCGATTTATCTGAAAGCCTGATGATTTGCTCATCAAACAGGCTGTATATCCAGATCCCCTTGCGGTGTAACGTAAGGGGCTATAATTCCGTATGGAATAACCTTTTCTATAACACGGTGTTATGCGAGGTGTGTGCGTTAGTGGGCGGAGCCGACGGCAACAGGAAGGCTATCTGCCGCATGTTGCCAGACTTTTTTTAACCCATCGGCATCACCGGCACTATCACAACTAGCAGGAAACGGCTTTCCGGCTCGTCCCCAGGCTTCGACATTATCGGAATGGCACCACGCTGTCTGACCGGCCTGGTACCCGTTCAAATAAGCATGGCGATCTACATCCGGGTTGCCGAACCACTCCGACAGAGTTTCATTATCTTTAACGATCAATCCGTTGGCGGCATCTTTATACCCCGCGTCATACCAAAAGTTCTGCCCACTACTAGTCGGTGAGATTGATGGAACGGATTGGCATCCGGTAAGTAACAGCAATCCTATCAGTACTATGCCGTGTTTCATGGTTGAACCTATGCAACTCTCTTCTGGGTAGAGGAATACCGTTAATATTACGCAATTCTCTGTTTTTTCTTTAATGATTTCAGATAGCAAACCGTATTTACAGGCTGGAGAAAGACTGGTGTTACCTTTCTCGCGATAACGCCGACATTTAAGGGGTCCGCTTATCCAGATTAAACAACAGGGTGTGTATATTTTTGTTTACGATTGAGATGTGGCGTTTATCCGGTCATTTTAGCCGATGTATCTCAGTATGCTTATGACGAAGCGAGCGGATTCGTTTGTGGATACGGTGATAGCTACCTTGCATGGCCTATCCGATAAGCCAATGAAGACCATTTATCGTGATTAAAGCTCCTGTCTCCTAAAAAGAGACACTCGGTTGACAAACGTCCTTGTCTGATTTTCCCGGTAATTAAGATAAGGCTTCCGGGTTCACGACATCCATTTTGTGATTCTGATACTGTTTTATGGTAGTAACTTTAACTTTACACTAATGGCTTGAAAAATTTACGACCCATGTGTTAAGGTGTGAACCTGCGACAGACAATGACGATCGAGCCCTTCATACCAAAGGAACAAACAGGATCACCATCATGCAAAAAGACACGCTCAATAACATTCATATCAGCGCCGAACAGATTCTTATCACTCCTGACGAGCTGAAAGCTAAATTCCCGCTGAATGAACCAGAACAGCAGGCGATTGCTCTATCTCGTAAAACCATCGCCGATATTATTCATGGTAATGATAAGCGCCTGCTGGTGGTGTGTGGTCCCTGTTCTATTCATGATACCGATGCCGCACTGGAATACGCGCGTCGCCTCCAATCCTTGTCTGCTGAATTGAGCGATCGGCTGTACATTGTTATGCGTGTCTATTTTGAGAAACCCCGTACCACCGTCGGCTGGAAAGGGTTGATCAATGATCCCTATATGGATGGTTCCTTTGATATGGAAGCGGGGTTGCACATCGCCCGAGATCTGCTGCTGAAATTGGTAAACATGGGGTTACCGCTGGCGACCGAGGCATTGGATCCCAATAGCCCGCAATATCTGGGAGATTTGTTCAGTTGGTCGGCAATCGGCGCCAGAACTACCGAATCACAGACGCATCGTGAAATGGCTTCCGGGCTGTCTATGCCGGTAGGTTTCAAGAACGGTACAGACGGTAGTTTGGGAACCGCCATCAACGCGATGAAAGCGGCGTCAATGCCACATCGTTTTGTTGGTATCAACCAGAGCGGCCAGGTTTGCTTATTGCAAACACAGGGTAATCCTGATGGACACGTCATCTTGCGTGGCGGCAAGAAGCCGAACTACAGTGCGGAAGACGTCGCTGAGTGTGAAAAACAGATGCGCGATGCAGGACTGAATCCGGCGCTGATGATAGATTGTAGCCACGGTAATTCCAACAAAGACTACCGTCGGCAGCCGCTGGTAGTGGAGTCCGCGATTGAGCAGATCAAGTCCGGCAATCGCTCTATCATCGGGCTGATGCTGGAAAGTCATATCCATGAAGGTAATCAGTCTTCCGAACAACCGCGCGCAAACATGCGCTACGGCGTGTCGGTAACCGATGCCTGCATCAGTTGGGAAAGCACAGAAACATTGTTGCGCTCGGTTCATAAAGAGCTGAGTGCGATAAGCGTCAATCAGTAAGGAGAAGAACAGATGGTCGCTGAACTGACCGCACTGCGTGATCAGATAGATGAGGTAGATAAAGCATTATTGGCGTTGTTGTCACGTCGGCTACGTCTGGTGGCGGAAGTCGGCGAGGTAAAGAGCCGTTATGGTTTGCCAATTTATGCACCTGATCGGGAAGCAGCGATGCTGAGTTCACGACGTAAAGAGGCCGAAACGCTGGGTGTTCCTCCGGATTTGATTGAGGATGTTCTGCGTCGGGTGATGCGGGAATCCTACGCCAGTGAGAATGACAAAGGGTTCAAAACGCTCTCTCCGTCACTGCGTCCAATCGTGATCGTCGGAGGACGTGGACAGATGGGGCGCCTGTTCGACAGGATGTTGACGCTATCCGGCTATCAGGTCCGTATTCTGGAGCAAGAGGATTGGCCGCAAGCGGAAATCCTACTGGCGGATGCCGGTATGGTTATTGTCAGTGTTCCAATTCATGTCACTGAAGACGTGATAACCCGTCTGCCCAGATTGCCGGATGACTGTATTCTGGTGGATTTAGCTTCAGTCAAGAATGGCCCATTACAAGCGATGCTGGCGGCGCATCACGGCCCGGTGTTAGGTCTGCACCCGATGTTTGGCCCGGATATCGGTAGTCTGGCGAAACAGGTTGTGGTGTATTGCGATGGGCGCCAGCCGGAAGCTTATCAATGGTTACTGGAACAGATTCAAGTCTGGGGTGCCCGGTTACATCGTACCAGTGCCGTGGAACATGACCAGAATATGGCATTCATCCAGGCTTTACGGCATTTTGCGACCTTTGCCTATGGCGTACATTTGGCAGAAGAGAATGTGCAGTTGGAACAATTGCTGGCGCTTTCTTCGCCGATATATCGCCTTGAACTGGCGATGGTAGGGCGTTTGTTTGCACAGGATCCGCAACTCTATGCTGATATCATCATGTCCTCTGGCAACAACCTTGCGTTGATTAAGCGCTATTACCAGCGTTTTGGCGAGGCGATTTCGTTGCTGGAAGCGGGAGATAAAGCTGCCTTTATCAGCAGTTTCAAGAAAGTCGAACACTGGTTTGGTGATTATTCGCGGCGATTTATGGCGGAAAGCCGTACTCTGTTGCGTCAGGCGAATGATATCCGCTAGTCGCGTGGGTTTCCTGGAAAACCACCATCCTCGGATGGTGGTTTTTTATTGAGAAAGTAACGCATATACCTTGGTTTCGCCGGGTATGGCGCGTTTTATGATGGTTCTACCGGCACCACATTTTCGCTGGGGTAACAGCCAAGCACCTTGAGTGAGCGAGTAATGGCAGCCAAGCCTTGTAGCGCCTTGCGGGTATTGTCATTACGCAGATTAGCCTGCACATCAATATAAAACATCTCTTCCCATGGGTTGCCGTTTATTGGTCGCGACTCGAGTTTTGTCATCACAATGCCGTGTTCGCGCAAAACCAGCAGTGCTTCTACCAGTGCTCCGGATTGCTGCCCGGTCGCCATGATCAACGTGGTTTTCGCGGGAACCTGCTCGGTGACCTCAATCGGTTTGCGAGCCAGGACAATGAACCGGGTGATATTTTGCACCTGATTGGCCAGGTTATGCTCCAGCACCTGCAACTGATAGAGTATGCCACCGGCTTCGCTACCCAGCGCAGCGGCATGTGGGGAGTTAAGCTCGGCGACCTTTGCCATGGCAGCCGCGGTGCTCTCACAATACTCGATTTTCCAGTGCGGAAACCGGTTGATAAAATTACTGCATTGCTGGAAAGGTTGCGGGTGGCTGTAAACGGTCTGGATCTGGTCCAGTTGGGTATCCACTGCAACCAGCACGCAGTGATCAATCGGGGTAGTCAGTTCACCGACGATGGACAAACCGGTGTGTTGCAATAGGTCGTAAACATCGTTGATGGAACCAGAACTGGTGTTTTCTATCGGCAGCACGGCGTAATCCGCCTGCCCGGTTTCTACCAAATTGATGATGTCCTGAAAGCGTTGGCAGCCACATTCAACGATCTGGTCGAAATGGCGCGCAGCATACTGACGTGCAGCTAAATGGGAATAGGATCCTTTGGGTCCGAGAAAAGCGATGCGGGCAGAGTGAGATTCGCCAGCATTAAGGTGCTGCTGTAGTAGCGCCTGTTGGGTCAGAACGGAGTCTTCGATAATCAGCTGGAACAGACGGGTAATATAGTGACCGTCGAGCTGCCGTTTTTTCCCTTCTTCAACCAACCGGGATAGCAAATCCCGCTCGCGTTCTTTGTCGCGAATGGGGCGGTGAGAATGCTGCTTGGCTCTCGCCACATCAAGCGCGAGTTCTCGCCGTTGCGCCAACAGGTCGAGCAGTTGTGTATCCAGCGCGGTAATGCGCTCGCGTAGCGCCAGTAATGGGTTATCGGTCATGGTGTGTACCTGGTTGCTGTCCAATAAAAAAGCCTCCTGAGTGAGGAGGCTTTTTTTGTTCGTCTTCGTATTTTTACTCACACGACAAATCGGCCCCCGCGTTGGGGAGAGTAAAGAAAAATACGAAGAAGAACAGGTGGTGCGTCATGCAGGAAAATCCTTGTTGAGAATATCAATTAAGGTAACTGTTGCCTTTTCATCCTGTCAACACAAAATCACCGCGAGTCGTGAACAATGCGGGCGGCTTCCCGGTAATGTAAGCGCGTATCGATAGTGTAAAAACGTCTGTAGACAGGTATAAAAAACGCGCCGGGCGGCGCGTTTCAGACAACTAACAGAATCTGTCATCACAATAACGGCAGGTGAATCGTATCACCATCCGCCATCGTCATTCTGCCGAAGCCTGTAAATTGACATCCTTGATGCCTGTATCAGCTCGACGTGCTTCGCCTTTATGTTGAACTTTATTCAACTGCCGTTCCAGTTTCGCGATAAGCTCATTGACGGCGGCATACATATCTTCGTGTTTGGCACTGGCGACCAGTGGGCCATTCGGCGTGCTGATGGTAGCGTCGGCCACAAACCCCTGAGGCTCTTTAGACAGGATGATATGCGGATTAATCAACTGGGTCTGCCATTTATCCAGTTTGGTGAGACGGTCTTCGACATGCTGACGTATTGCGGGGGTAATATCCATCTGTTTGCTGGTAATGTTGATAGTCATAAAAACTTACCTCTCTGCCTTTTCCGTCTTGGTGATTTCAGCATACCCCTAGCTGATGCAAAGTGGGTGATTTTGATCACTTTTTTTGGTCGCTTTTCCGTCATCTGAATTGATTTGTGAGCGGCTTTGGGGAATCGGCGCAGCAAGCTTGTCGCCTTATAAGGGGTGTGCCATTATCTATTAGATGTATTGACGGGATTGTGCGGCTAAATCCAGTATTCCCGGCCATACAAAGAACAACGGCAACCGAAGTTGCCGTGATAATTTAAAGGATTCGGGTATATTCCTTCAGGCAGGGTTAGCGGCGATTATCTTGGCTACCTTGTCGGCCTGCGCAGTCAGTTGCAATTCCCGGTAGGCGTTTTCCATCAATGGTAACGCAGTACGTGTCGCCTGCGTGTCAGGATAGTCCTTCAGCATTTGCTCTACACGGTTAACCACCGCAACATAGGCGCCGCGTTTCGTGTAATACTGTGCAACGGAGAGTTCATATTTGGCCAGACGTTCTTTCAGGAATGCCAGGCGTTTGCTGGTGTCCGTAGCGTACTGGCTGTTCGGGTAGCCCTGGAGTAACTGGCTGAACGCCTTGAATGCCGCACGGGCATACTGAGGATCGCGGTCGGAACGATCGACGCCAAAGAAACCTTGCAGCGCACTGTCATCCTGCGCCATGTTGGTCAGCCCACGCATATACAGGACATAGTCCACGTTTGGATGTGTTGGATTCAGGCGGATGAAACGATCAATCGACGCCTGAGCCAACGGCAACTCGGCGGATTTGTAATAGGCGTAAATCAGGTCTAGCTGGACCTGCTGGGAGTAAGGGCCGAATGGATAACGGTTATCCAACGCTTCCAACTGCGTGATGGCTGCTTTAAAGTTGCCGTCCTGCAGTTTTTCCTGGGCGGTGGCATACAGTTCTGAAGGTGGACGGTCGGGAACCGCATCTTTGGAATTGGAGCAACCAGCCAGCGTCAGGCTCAACGTGGCAGCAGCCACCAGGTATTTCATACGCGTCATGACGATTTGATTATCCTCAGAGTGTTTTTCCGGGAAACTGTCCGTTAAGCTCCCGATTAAGACCAGCTACAATGGTACATTATTTTAAACGGCATCGCCGTTAAAACCCAACGTTAATAAGAAGCAGCATACTATGTCCCAACAAGTACAACTCACCGCGACGGTGGCCGAATCTCAACTTGGACAACGTTTAGATCAGGCTTTGGCCGAATTGTTCCCTGATTATTCCCGTTCTCGCATAAAAACGTGGATTCTGGAACAGCGGGTACAGATTAACGGTAATACGGTCGACAGACCAAAAGAGAAAGTGCTTGGTGGAGAGTCCGTTGCCATTGATGCTCTGATCGAGGAAGAAGCGCGCTGGGAAGCGCAGCCGATTTCGTTGGATATTGTGTATGAAGATGACGATATCCTGGTTATCAACAAACCACGCGATCTGGTGGTGCATCCTGGCGCCGGTAATCCCGACGGCACGGTGCTGAACGCGCTGTTACATCATTATCCGGCGATTGCTGATGTTCCGCGCGCCGGCATTGTTCACCGTTTAGACAAGGATACCACCGGTTTGATGGTGGTTGCGAAAACCGTGCCGGCACAGACCAGGCTGGTCGAGTCGTTGCAAGCGCGTGAGATCACCCGAGAATATGAAGCGGTAGCCATCGGCACGATGACGGCCGGCGGCACTGTGGATGAACCGATCGCTCGTCACTCCACCAAGCGTACACATATGGCGGTACATCTGATGGGTAAGCCAGCCGTGACGCACTATCGCATCATGGAGCATTTCCGTGCGCATACCCGCCTGCGTTTGCGGCTGGAGACCGGGAGAACCCACCAGATTCGCGTTCACATGGCGCATATCAATCATCCGCTGATAGGCGACCCGTTATATGGCGGTCGTCCGCGTCTGCCGAAAGGGGCGTCCGATACATTTATCGAGACGCTGCGCAATTTTGATCGTCAGGCGTTGCACGCCACCATGTTACGGCTTTATCACCCGATTAGTGGTATTGAAATGGAGTGGCACGCCGCATTGCCGCAGGATATGGTAGACCTCATTGCCGCACTGAAAGCGGATACCGACGCGTTTAAAGATCAACTTGACTGGTGATGGCATGGCGCCTGGCAACATGATGTTAATACCCGACTGGCCTGCACCGGCGACGGTGCGTGCCTGCAGCACCACTCGTCTTGGCGGCGTCAGCCATGCTCCGTATGATTCGCTGAATTTAGGTAATCATGTAGGGGATGAGCTTCAGCATGTGCAAAACAACCGTCAACATTTGGTTGCTGCAGCCGGATTGCCGGCCATGCCGCACTGGCTGGAGCAGGTGCATGGCACACAGGTGATTAACCTTGATCAGGCATTGCCTGATGCGTTGACGGGGGATGCGGTTTATACCACTCGTTTGGATCGCGTATGTGCGGTGATGACTGCTGATTGTTTGCCGGTTCTGTTCTGTTCCGCCGATGGCCGAGAGGTTGCGGCGGCACATGCCGGCTGGCGTGGCCTGCAAGCCGGTATTCTGGAGCAGACGTTACGTCATTTCCGAGCCGGAGCGGCGGACATTATGGCATGGATGGGGCCGGCGATCGGCCCGCAGAAATTTGAAGTAGGGAGCGAGGTTCGTGAGGCTTTTCTACACGTAGACCCAGCGGCCGATTGCGCTTTCGCTCCCCAGAATGGTAAATTCCTCGCCGATATTTATCAGCTGGCTCGTTTACGTTTACAGGCTGCTGGCGTCAATCAAGTGTTTGGCGGCGAGTATTGTACGGTCAGTGATGCGCATCGGTTTTTCTCCTATCGGCGCGATGGCGTGACCGGACGTATGGCAACTTTGATTTGGCTGATATAACCTATTGAATTAAGACGATCCGGAGGATTAACGTTTTTCCTTCTATTATTACTGGCAAAATCATCTTGAATTTTTGAGGGATGACCTCATTTAATCTCCAGTAGCAATTTTGACCAGTATGTATGGGAGGAGTTATGCGTCTGGATCGTCTTACCAACAAGTTCCAGCTTGCCCTCGCTGATGCCCAATCCCTCGCGCTCGGACGAGACCATCAATTTATTGAGCCGCTGCATTTGATGAGTGCCCTTCTGAACCAGGAAGGCGGTACCGTCGGCCCTCTGCTGACGGCCGCCGGAGCAAACATCAGCCGTCTTAAAAATGAAATTGAACAGGCAATCAGTCGCTTACCACAGGTTGAGGGCACCGGTGGCGATGTTCAACCGTCCAGTGAGCTGGTACGGACGCTCAATATCTGTGACAAGCTGGCGCAGAAAAAGGGCGACACATTCATTTCTTCAGAATTATTCGTGCTGGCGGTATTCGAATCGCACAGCGCGTTAGGCGATCTGTTAAAGAATGCGGGAGCCACGCAACAGAATGTGGCTAAAGCCATTGAACAGGTTCGCGGCGGGCAGCAAGTCAATGATCAGAGTGCTGAAGATCAGCGTCAGGCGTTGAAAAAATTCACTATCGACCTCACCGAGCGGGCTGAACAAGGCAAGCTGGATCCGGTTATTGGCCGTGATGAGGAAATTCGTCGTACTATTCAGGTACTGCAACGCAGAACCAAGAATAACCCGGTTTTAATTGGTGAGCCTGGTGTCGGTAAAACTGCGATTGTCGAAGGGCTAGCGCAGCGTATCGTCAATGGTGAAGTCCCCGAAGGGTTGAAGAATAAACGCGTGCTGTCACTCGATATGGGCGCACTGGTTGCCGGGGCCAAATATCGTGGTGAGTTCGAAGAACGTCTAAAAGGCGTGTTGAACGACCTGTCCAAACAGGAAGGCAACGTCATTCTTTTTATTGACGAACTGCATACCATGGTCGGTGCCGGTAAGGCTGATGGTGCCATGGATGCCGGTAATATGCTTAAACCCGCTCTGGCGCGTGGTGAGTTGCACTGTGTAGGGGCGACGACGCTGGATGAATACCGGCAGTTCATTGAAAAAGATGCTGCCCTTGAACGCCGTTTCCAGAAAGTGTTTGTTGCCGAACCGACCGTTGAAGATACCATCGCTATTCTGCGTGGTTTGAAAGAGCGGTATGAATTGCATCATCACGTGCAAATCACCGATCCGGCGATTGTTGCTGCAGCCATGTTGTCACATCGGTATATCTCCGATCGGAAATTGCCGGATAAAGCGATCGACCTGATTGATGAAGCCGCGTCCAGTATCCGTATGCAGATAGACTCTAAACCGGAACCGTTGGATCGCCTTGACCGGCGGATTATCCAGTTGAAACTGGAACAGCAGGCATTGAAGAAAGAATCTGATGAAGCCAGCCTGAAGCGTCTGGAGATTCTGAATGCTGAGCTGGAGCAAAAAGAACGCGAATACTCAAAACTGGAAGAAGAGTGGAAAGCGGAAAAAGCGTCGTTAACCGGCACGCAAAACATTAAGGCGGCGTTGGAACAGGCAAAAATCTCTTTGGAGCAGGCGAGACGCCAGGGGGATTTGGGCCGGATGTCGGAATTACAGTACGGCAAAATTCCTGAACTTGAAAAACAACTTGCTGCCGCTACACAGGCGGAAGGCAAGACTATGCACCTGCTTCGTAATCGTGTGACAGACGCTGAGATTGCCGAAGTGCTTGCCCGCTGGACCGGTATCCCTGTTTCCCGGATGCTGGAAAGCGAGCGGGAAAAGCTGCTGCGCATGGAGCAGGAACTGCATCAGCGGGTTATTGGGCAGAACGAAGCGGTAGAGGCCGTCGCGAACTCGATTCGTCGTAGCCGGGCCGGATTATCGGATCCTAATCGTCCTATCGGTTCGTTTTTGTTTTTGGGGCCGACTGGCGTGGGGAAAACCGAGTTATGCAAGACGCTGGCGTCGTTCTTGTTCGATAGCGATGACGCCATGGTGCGTATTGATATGTCCGAATTTATGGAAAAGCACTCGGTGTCTCGTTTAGTCGGTGCTCCTCCAGGGTATGTCGGCTATGAAGAGGGCGGGTATCTGACCGAAGCGGTACGTCGTCGCCCTTATTCGGTTATCTTGCTGGACGAAGTGGAAAAAGCGCATCCTGATGTCTTTAACATTCTGCTTCAGGTACTGGATGACGGACGTTTGACTGATGGCCAAGGCCGCACGGTGGATTTTCGCAATACGGTGGTTATCATGACATCCAACTTGGGATCCGATCTTATTCAGGAGCGGTTCGGCGAAATGAATTACAGCCAGATGCGCGATATGGTGTTGGGTATTGTCAGCCATCATTTCCGCCCCGAATTCATTAACCGTATTGATGAAGTCGTTGTATTCCATCCGTTAGGTCAAAGCCACATTACATCAATTGCGCAGATCCAATTGCAGCGCCTTTATAAACGAATGGAAGAGCGTGGTTATACCGTGTCTATCTCTGATGCTGCGCTGGAGTTGCTCGGCAAATCTGGTTTTGACCCCGTATATGGCGCTCGCCCGCTGAAACGGGCTATCCAGCAGATGATCGAAAATCCGTTGGCCCAGAAGATATTGTCTGGTGCCTTAGTTCCTGGAAAATCGGTTACTTTGGATGTGGAAAACGAAACCATCGTTGCCCGTCAATAACGCGAGTCTTTAATACCAAACCCCGGATGATGTCGGGGTTTGGCTTTTTTCTCACCATAATGAGCAGTAAATCGTCATGAGATTGCGTTTTGGTTTAAAAAATGAGCTGTCGTGCTCTTTTTTGAAAATTACGCTTGTCAGGCCAGAAGAACTCCCTATAATGCGCATCCACTGACACGGCAACAGCGGCAACGCAGCGCGGTGTCAGGAAGAGAAAACGAAAAAAGCGTTGACTCTTCATGAGGAAAGCGTAGTATACGCCACCTCGCGACAGCAGGCTCAGGCCGGTCGCACTGCTCTTTA
>NZ_SZVX01000020.1:61033-91065 GCF_007210685.1 Dickeya sp. ws52 | reverse complement strand
GATGAACTTACTCAGGTAAGTGATTCGGGTGAACGAACGCAGCCAACACACCTGCAACTTGAAGTATGACGGGTATAAAATGATAAAGCCATCACCGGCTTTATCATTCTTCACACAACACAGTGGGAATGCGTAGCCAGTGTTTTCATCAAATAATAAATGGCGCGATATAACGTGCGTTAATAAATTAACATTGAGAGAAAACACATGGAAAAAAATAATTCCCCCTGTTCACTTGACCTGATTCTGGGCAAGGAGAACCTGTATAAAAACAGCCCAATTAATATCGGCAGCATTTCGCTTGGATGCTGCAAGTGCCAGGATACCCCTGCGACTACCCCTACCACAACCGATGGGTTGAAAGATTTGGTCGGGATTCCGCAACCCTGGCCGTTGGCAGAAGCACCGGAAGGCTGGCTGAAATGTAATGGCCAGACATTTGATACCGCAAAATATCCGCAACTGGCAAAACTATATCCTGCCGGCACCTTGCCGGACCTGCGCGGCGAATTTATTCGTGGTTGGGATGATGGACGTGGTATCGATACCAATCGCCAGATTCTAAGCATACAGGCTGGAATGCTTGAATCACATAACCACATGATGCCCGTCTCTGATCCCGTCAAGTGGAATGGAGCGGTTTATGGATATGCAAATGATCAGCCAAGCGCCAGTATTGAAGATTTCAGTCAATCCGGTGTTTCAACATCACGCGAGTTAACCTCGTTAACGGGTGGAAATGAAACTCGCCCGCGCAATATCGCCTTCAGCTATATCGTTAAGGCAGGTTAATCATGACAACACAAACTGAAAATATGATTCAGCTGAATGAACAGGGGCTGAGTATCAGCAGTGGATATATTCAGGTCTACCATATTGAACCGCAAACGCGGGAATATATCGGCAGCACCCGGGAATATTTGATGGAAGGCGTGGGTATTCCGGCACACAGTTTCATCGATACGCCGCCGACCCTTCAAGCCGGCCAGACTGTCGTACGCAGTCAGGACGGTTTGAGCTGGGAAAGTATTGTCGATTATCGTGGGCAGACAGCCTACGATAAACAAACGCGGCAGCCTACCCAGGTCACGCAGCCGGGTGCCCTGCCCGATGCCCTGACGCTGTTGCCGCCGAAAAACGACTATGATGTCTGGCAAGGTGACAACTGGGTAACGGATGAAAAGGCGGAACAGGCCGCTCAGCTCACTGCCGCTCAGCAGCAACAGGCGAGTTACCTGGCCCAGGCGGAAAAACGTTTAACCGTACTGCAGTACGCCGTTGAACTGAATATGGCGAACGAGCAGGAAACTCAGGCACTGAAAGACTGGAAAACCTATCTGGTGCTGTTGAATCGGGTGGATGTCTCTACCGCTCCCTCCATCGACTGGCCTGCTATGCCGGCCTGATCCATTTGTTTAATTCGCGCATCCTGTTGCGCCGACACGACAGATGCCGTTGTTAAATCAACGGCATTTTTTATTTCATCAATTCATTGTTTTTATTAAAAAATATTAGGGTAAGCCCTTCCCCTGTTGTGCCATCTCATACCAAACCCCATTCGAATGCCTTCTGTTTTGCAACAAGGCACTATTACTCGCACCCCACAACAGGAGACATTCTTGATGAGTGATTTTCATCACGGTACGCAGGTCGTCGAAATCAACGACGGTACCCGCGTCATTTCAACTGTATCAACCGCGATCGTCGGTATGGTCTGTACTGGACCGGATGCTGACGCCGCCACTTTTCCACTGAATACACCGGTACTGATTACCGATGTGCTGACCGCCGCAGGCAAAGCCGGTAAAACCGGGACCCTGGCTGCCGCGTTGCAGGCCATCGGCGACCAGACCAAACCGGTTACGGTAGTCGTTCGCGTAGCTGAAGGCGCCAATGAGGCTGAAACGGTGTCCAACATCATCGGCGGTGCCGATGCCAACGGTAAATACACCGGCATGAAAGCCCTGCTGGACGCTCAGGCCGTCACTGGCGTGAAGCCGCGTATCCTCGGCGTTCCGGGGCTGGATTCCCAGCCTGTCGCCACCGCGCTGGCCGCAATCTGTCAGTCACTGCGCGCCTTCGGTTACGTGAGCGCTTATGGCTGTAAAACCCTGTCCGATGCCATCAAATACCGCGGTAACTTTAGCCAGCGCGAACTGATGGTGATTTGGCCGGACTTTATCGCCTGGAACACCGCGACCAATGCCAGCGCCAAGGCCTATGCCACCGCGCGTGCACTGGGCCTGCGCGCCAAAATCGACCAGGAAACCGGCTGGCACAAAACCCTGTCCAACGTCGGCGTCAACGGCGTGACCGGCATCTCCGCCAGCGTCTACTGGGACCTGCAGACCATCGGCAGCGATGCCGACCTGCTGAACGAAGCCGGCGTAACCACGCTGGTGCGTAAAGACGGTTTCCGTTTCTGGGGTAACCGTACCTGTTCCGATGATCCGTTGTTCCTGTTCGAAAACTATACCCGCACAGCGCAGGTACTGGCCGACACCATGGCTGAAGCGCACATGTGGGCGGTCGACAAACCGGTAACCGCCACCCTGATCCGCGACATCATCGAGGGTATCAAGGCGAAATTCCGCGAGCTGAAATCCAACGGCTACATCATCGACGCCGACTGCTGGTTCGATGAAAGCGCCAACGATAAAGAAACGCTGAAGGCCGGCAAGCTGTACATCGACTACGAGTACACCCCGGTACCGCCACTGGAAAACCTCACGCTGCGTCAGCGTATCACCGACAAGTATCTGGTGAACCTGGCTGCATCCGTTAACAGCTAAGGAGCGACTGACTCATGGCACTGCCACGTAAACTTAAATATCTCAACCTGTTCAACGACGGTATGAGCTACATGGGCCAGGTGCATTCCGTCACCCTGCCGAAACTGACCCGCAAACTGGAAAACTACCGCGGCGGCGGTATGCAAGGTTCCGCGCCGGTGGATTTCGGTTTGGACAACGATGCGCTGGTAATGGAATGGAACATGGGCGGCCTGCCGGACAGCGCCTTCTGGAGCCAGTACGCTCTGCCGGGCGCCGATGCGGTTCCGTTGCGTTTCGCCGGTTCTTACCAGCGTGACGACACCGGTGACATCACCGCCGTCGAAATCGTCCTGCGCGGCCGCCACAAGTCGATTGACAGCGGCGAATCCAAGCAAGGCGAAGAAACCGATGTTCGTGTTTCCACCCAGTGTACCTACTACAAACTGATCATTGACGGCGTCGACATGATTGAAATCGACACCATCAACATGATCGAAAAAGTTAACGGCGTTGACCGTCTGGAACAGCACCGCCGCAATATCGGTCTGTAATGACCGCTTCATGGCCAGCTACGGCTGGCCATTCTTATTGATAAACGGGAGTCTTTATTATGACGGCTGAAAACACTGCACAACACCACGTGATTACCCTGAACGCCCCGATTAAACGCGGAGAAACCGTGATCGACGCAATTACGCTACTGACGCCAACGGCAGGCACCCTGCGCGGCATCGGTCTGGCGGCACTGGCCAGCGCCGACGTGGAAGCGTTGATTAAATTGCTGCCGCGTATCACCTACCCGGCCTTGACCGAAGCGGACGTAATGGGGCTGGAACTGCCTGATCTGCTCGAATTCGCCGGTAAGGTGATCAGTTTTTTATCACCGGGCTCGGTTCGCTAACGCCCCCACCGAGCCTCACGGTTGACGACCTGATGGCGGATATTGCGGTAGTGTTCCACTGGCCGCCATCAGAACTTTTCCCCATGAGCCTGGCAGAGTTGATTAACTGGCGTGGCCGGGCGCTACAACGAAGTGGACAAGACTATGCCTAATCAAAAGACGATGCCTAAGCCATCAACTTCCCCAGGTTCAGGGTCTGCGGCAGCACAGCGCAACAACGCTCCGGACAACAGCATTTTCTCACCGCTGCGAGACAATGTGTATTTGAATAAAATCAACAGCGTATTGCTGGATTTCTTGAACAAAGCCGGTCAACTCGCCAACAGTGGCACATCAACCGTTGCCGGTGCGCAGAAAAGCACCCGATCCGGCGGCAAAAAAGGCGGCAGGACTTCTGCCGCCGCACAACTGGGGATGTTGGGTAATCTCGCCAGGCGGTTCGATACCATCACCGCAGCGCTGAACCCAACGTATGCGGCATTGAAAAATGCCCACCATTTGTCACAAACCAACAGTAGCGGCCTCCCTCTCTCAGGTCAAAACCCGAGCGCAGGCGTGACGCAATCGCTTATTGCCCAGGCCAGTGACGGCGTCAACAGCATCTATTTATCCGCCGCTGCCGCCATGCAGGCACAACAACATATCGCCGGTCTGGTCCCTTCCGCCAGACTGGCTTCCGCCGCTCTGCCAGGCAATGTCACGTCATTGCTGAACGCGCAACAAAGCCTCAATCTGCCGACCAACCTCCTGGCGCAGATGGGGACTGGCGCAACATTGCAGAACGGCGCCGAAGGACTGAGCGCCCTCACCGGCGCCGCCCAGGAGTCATTCGTCGGTACGGAAGAGACCAGCATGATGATATCCGCCTTAAGTAATGCGGATCTGGATGACGGTGATGGCAGCCAGGCGCTTCAGGGCGGGTTTGATAATTTGCAGGCGCTCTCAGGATCCGCAATGCAATTGCTCAACCAGCCGGGTCTGATGAACCAAAGCAACGTGGAAAACCACGCCAGTTTGCAGTCTGACATGACGAACGGCCATTACAACGCGCTCTCGCCAAATTCATCACAACGTTATTTTGACCAGCGCGTGGTCAATAACATCACTATTACCGTACCCGAAAACAGTAACCTCGACGTGATTAAGCAATACATCGAAGAGGCACTGAGAAAATACAGCCCGAATAGTAGCGCCTATTCCTACAACTCGATGACCTCTAACCTTATTTCATGAGGATAATATGATGATGCTTGCACTGGGTTTATTTGTATTTCAATTGCAAACACTGCCGTACAGCACCCTCAGTCGTAATGTTAATTATCGCTGGGCTAGCAACGGCCGTATCGGTCTGCGCCCTGCGCAACAGTTTTTGGGGCAAGGTAACGAAACCATTAGTCTTAATGGCGTGCTGTGCCCTGAAATTAACGGCAAGTTCAGCAAACTCTCGTTGTCGGCGCTGGAGCTGATGGCCGGGACAGGACGTGCCTGGCCGCTGATCGAGGGCAGCGGCACCATTTACGGCATGTATGTCGTTGAAAGTTTGCAACACACCAATACGGAATTCTTCTCCGACGGCAGCGCCAAACGTATCGAATTCTCGATTAATCTGACGCGTGTCGATGAATCGCTGATAGCCATGTTTGGCGACCTCAGCCAACAGGCTACCGATTTGTACAACCAGCAAATTACACCGGCTATCGCGTCCGCCAAAGCCGCCATCGGGGGTGTCTTCTCGTGATAGTAAATAACCGCATTGGTATTGCCGACCAGCTTGCGCCGGACTATCAGATAACGCTGAAGGATTCATCAGGTAATACCCAGACGACCCGCAACCTCAGCCAGCGGCTCATTTCGCTGTCACTGCACGATGTCATGGGGTTCGAATCCGACCAGCTCTCGCTGGATATCGACGACAGCGACGGCAAAGTGCAGATGCCCAAACGCGGAGAGAAAATCAGCGTTAAAATCGGCTGGAAGGGTAAAGCGCTGGAGGACAAAGGCACCTTTGTGGTTGACCAGGTCAGTCACAGCGGAGCACCGGACAGAATTACCCTCAGCGCCCGTAGCGTTAATTTTCGCGGCGACCTCAACACGCCGCGTGATGGTTCCTATAATGCGACCACGCTGGGCGATATCGCCCGGACGATTGCGGAGCGCTACAGCCTGATGGCGTCAATCGAAACATCGTTGGTTAATACACCGATTGTGCACGAAAACCAATCCAAAGAGTCCGACTTGTCATTTCTCTGCCGTCTGGCCAGAAAATACAGCGGCACAGTAGCGATAAAAAGCGACACATTGCGACTCTTTATTGCAGGCTCGGGGACAACCGCCGACGGCCAACAGACTGCGACTTACCTCATCGAACGTCGTGATGGCGACTCACACAGTTTCACTATTGCCGATCGCATTGCTAATACCTCAATCACCGCCAACTGGCATGATAGCCGCGACGCAAAAACACATACTGTGAAGATTAGCCGTCAACGTAAAACGCAGGCGAAGGCGTCAACGTCACACCCCAGCTCCAAATCGGCTACCCAACCGTCCGAACTGTCGACTGCCGATTATCTGGCCGGTGAAGAAGACAGCCAGCAAACGCTACAAACCACCTACTCCAGCCAGGATGAGGCCACGCAGGCAGCGGTGAGTAAATGGCGTGAAACCCAGCGCGGCACGGTGACGTTCTCGATTTCGCTGGCACGGGGCATGGAGAACCTGAAGCCTGGCGCACTGGTGAGTCTGAAAGGATTCAAGCAAGTGATTGACGATCGTCAGTGGACTATCAAGCGCCTGACTCACACTATCGCCGGTAGTGGTTTTACCACGGCGATTGAGCTGGAAGCGTCGATGCTGGATGTCGCTTACGACATTAGTTACGGCGTTGTTGATAACGCCACGGCCAAATGAATCACTTTTCGAATTTGAATTTGCAAATTCGAATTCAATGCAGTACCATGTGTGTAAGATGTTTAACTAACCCGTACACATAAGGTGATTTCAACATGATGCATTGTCCTTTGTGCCGTCATTCCGCTCATGCCCGTTCCAGCCGCTACCTGTCTGAAAATACCAAGGAGCGTTACCACCAGTGCACCAACGTCAACTGTGGCCACACTTTTGTCACGATGGAGGCGATTACCCGCTCCATCATGGTGCCAGGCAAGACTGAACCGGTCGACGGCGAACGCAAGTAACCCAGTTATACCCAAAATAATTCGAGTTGCAGGAAGGCGGCAAGAGAGAGAATCCCGATGAACTTACCCAAGTAAGTGATTCGGGTGAACGAACGCAGCCAACACACCTGCAACTTGAAGTATGACGGGTATATTCCGCACTCCCTCCGTGTTTCCTTACTTTTCTGACCGTCTTTCCCCGCCTCCCGGCGGGGTTTTTTATATATTGGATACACAAAAAGTGTTTTCCATGACGAATCCACACGCCATAGAAAAAACGTATTATTGACGCTGACCGCCGCCGACTCTTAGTATCTCTCTGCTTTTACTGATTTTCAGTCACTTGCTGCGATGAGTCCGGCCAACAGGCCCGGCAACGCCGCAAGGGATGAATCCTGCCGTGACGATGGTGCCCTTCCCTCCTTTCACCATCAAAAATCAGACGCTAACACCGCTTTGAATAACACGAGAGCAGGAAAGGCGTTATGGGATTGAACCCATGGTTTCCTGTTCCTCAGCAGGGAGAAGACACATGACGGAAACGACCCGAGCTTATCGCGCCAGTTTGTTACATTTTATCGCCGACCCGTTGTATGACCCGCAGGCCGCTCGTTTTATCGACGATGGCCTGTTGTTGGTGCGTGATGGGCGCATTCTGGATGCGGTGCCGTACGACGCCCTCACAGAAACGGATCGCCGGGCGATGACCGTGATTGACTACCGCGGCCGCTTGTTGATGCCGGGATTTATCGATACGCATATCCATTTCCCCCAGACGGAGATGATCGCCTGTTACGGCGAGCAGCTACTGTCCTGGCTCGATACCTACACCTTTCCCACCGAGCGCAAGTTCGCCGATGAAGAATACGCCCGGCAGCGCGCGACCTTTTTCATTCAAGAACTGCTGCGTCACGGCACCACCAGCGCGCTGGTGTTTGCCACAGTACATCCACAATCGGTTGATGCGCTGTTCAGCGCCGCTGAAGATAAACACATGTGTCTTATCGCCGGCAAAGTGATGATGGATAGACATGCGCCGGACGATCTGTGCGATACCGCGCAGCAAAGTTATGACGAGAGCAAAGCGCTGATTGAAAAATGGCATCGCCGCGGGCGGCTGCGTTATGCCGTCACGCCACGCTTTGCCCCGACGTCCACCCCAGCGCAACTGGCGTTGGCCGGCCGACTATTGCGGGAATATCCGGACGTCTATTTGCACACTCATCTGTGCGAAAACCCGGATGAAATCGCCTGGGTTAAATCGCTGTTTCCCGAACGGCGAGATTATCTCGATGTTTACCACCACCACGGGTTGACCGGGCGCCGTTCCGTCTTTGCCCACGCGATTCATCTGCAGCCGGATGAGATCCATACGCTGGCGCACAGTCACTCCGCCGTGGCGTTTTGCCCCAGTTCCAATCTGTTTCTGGGCAGCGGTCTGTTCCGGCTGCACCCGCTAAAAGCCGCCGGCATCCGCATCGGGATGGGAACGGATGTCGGTGCCGGCACCAGCCTGTCATTGCTGCAAACCCTCAGCGACGGTTACAAAGTACAGCAATTGCAGGGGGAAAAACTGTCTGCTCGCGAAGGGTTGTATCAGGCGACGCTGGGTGCCGCCGCCGCCCTGTCGTTGGATGATCAACTGGGTAATTTTCTGCCGGGCAAAATGGCCGACTTCGTCGTACTCGACTGGGCCGCCACTCCACTACAGCGATTGCGCCAGCAACAATCCACCTCGTTGGACTCACGGCTGTTCGCGTTGATGATGCAAGGCGACGACAGAAACATCAGCGCGACTTATGTACACGGCGAGTGTGTTTATCACCGTGATAACGCGGATTGCAGGCAGGCGGACAGCTCACTCTTCGCATAAATCACGCTATCGCCGGGCGTAATACCGATGATTGCGCCCGGTTTTTCCGCCACGGAGGCCATCGTCTTACCGGCCTGACTGGCGATAAAACACACGAAGAAGATGTTACCAAAAAGTGACATACCGCACATTCCATAAAAAAAGCCCGCCGACGCATAAAAAAAACCAACTGGCCTGCGGTTACTTACCGATAACTATTCTTGAATATTATCGGACAAGCGTTCAGGCCAACTGCGGGATGGCGATATCCGCTGAGTTCCGCTTTGGGCGGCGCTAACAGCCATTATTACCCGGCACCATAAGGTTTCGTCATGACGTCCCCATGTCATCGTTGTAGCGAAGAGCAACAAGATATCTTCTCGCGTATGCTGAATATTTTCGACACTCAGCCTGCCGAAGAGCTCCCGCGCCTGGCGCGCATCACCCGTACTTTTTTTCAGGTGCAAAGCGTGGTGATCTCCCTGGTCAACAGCGAGCGTCAATGGTTTTTGTCAAAAGACAATTTTCCCCGTCAGGAGCCGTCCATCGAGTTTTCCTTTTGCGCCCATACGGTAAGCGCCAACGCACCGCTAATCGTTACGGATACGCTGCTGGATGCCCGCTTCGCCGCCAATCCGCTGGTCACCAGCGACGACCCCATTCGTTTCCACGCCAGTTATCCATTGTGCTCTTCGCGGGGTACGCCGATTGGCGCGCTGTGTCTTTACCATAACCATCCGCGCACATTCAGCGACGATGAGCTACAGCAGTTGAGCGATTTGGCGTGTATCGTGCAAACCGTGCTGCATAAAGTGGAAATGCAGGCACGTGAAGCGATAGCGCAAGAACGGTTGCATCAATCGGATTACATCAGTCAGCAAATCTTTTTTCGCGCCGCCATCGGCCTGGCACTGATCGCACCGGACAAACGGCCACTAAAATTCAATCACGCACTGTGCGACATGCTCGGTTACGACGAGGAAACCTTGCTGGCTCTCCCTGTGGAAAACGTCGTGCACCCGGACGATTTGCCGGGCTTAATCAGCACCCATGCACAACTGATGGAGAGCGACATGCGGGAATGCACACAACAACGGCGCTATATTCGCTCAGACGGTAGCGAACTGTGGGCCCAGGTCTCTATCTCCGTGCTCTACAACCCGGACGGCAGCAAGTTCGGCCTGCTGCTGGCGCTGACCGACCTGAGCGACCAGAAAGCCTCTGAGCGGGCATTACGCAGCCTGAGCCAGCAGTTGGAAAGCCGGGTGGAACAACGCACCGCTGAATTGCGCCGGAGTCATCAATTTATTCAGGATATTACCGATCATATTCCGGCCATAATTTCCTGCATCAGCCCGGATAACGTGTTGGTTTTCGCCAATCGCCACCTGCGCAAACTCATCGGCCATGAACATGACTCCCTCTACCAACGCGATATTCACGATATCCTTCGCCCACAGGAGGTGGAGTTGTTTTTGCCGCGGCTGGAAGAGTCACGCCAGAAACAACAGCCGACGTCCTTTGAGCACGTGATGGATATGCCCGACGGCCAGATAGTGACCTTTCATACCGAAATGGTGCCGGCTGAACCGCCGGAACTCGGCACCTATATACTCTCTACCGATATTACCCACCTCACGGTCTTGCGCGACCAATTGGCATTCGAAGCCAACCATGACCATCTCACCGGCCTGCCCAACCGGCGAGCGGTCATCAGCTATTTGAACCGTCTGGCAGGTAAAAAGCGACGCGGCGCGCTGGCATTGTTATTTTTCGATATCAATAATTTCAAATACTACAACGACCAGTTCGGCCATGATTTTGGCGATCGGGTTATCAAAACGTTTGCACGCCTGCTGCGCCAAAATACCCGATCTTATGATTTCATCGGTCGTCTGGCGGGCGATGAGTTTCTGATGGTCATCCATGAGCAGAATAATCTGAACAGCGAAATTCGCGCAATTACTCAAAAGCTAAAGGCGAAGATCGAAAAGCCGGTCACTATTCGCCGCCAGACGATTACGTTATCCGCCAGCGTAGGGCGCGCGATCCTGCCGCAGGGCGCTCCACTTAACGCCAATGAATTGATCCGTCAGGCAGATACCGCCATGTATCAGGCCAAACGCCGGTCTATTTCATCGCCCTGATATCAGCCGGGTAAATAGGCTTTACCTTGCCATAACCAGCATACCGATTTGCCGAAATTCGAATAACGAAAAGCTATAAAGATAATCTCATCTGGTGAATCATCCCGTTTATTTTCTTCAAACAGATAATATTCCTGACGCGCCTGTCATAAGTATTTCCTGTGATGAAAATCACGTTTTTTTTAAAGTTCTCACTTTTGATTGCCGATGGCTTTTTTACCGACGTCATTATTCAATCATCGAGAGCGAGCCATGTTCAGAAATATAAAAATTGTCACCGGACTTTTTTCATTACTGCTGGCCTTAAGCGCCTTGCAGTTGGTCAGCTACGGTTTTTTCTTTGGCGCCATGAAGAGTGATCGTAATAACTTCGTGGTCGCACAAACGTTGCGTAAACAAAGCGGCGAGCTCAACGCGGCATGGATTGCGTTGATTCAGACGCGCAATACCATGAATCGCGCGATCGCTCGCATGATCATGGAAACCAACAATATTCCCAGCGCGGGAAAATCGGCTGATTTAATTGATGTCGCTAACCAGTCGCTGGCTCAGGCGGACCAGCATTTCGCCGCTTACAAACAGATTCCGCTGCTATCGGTGCAAGACGCCGCGCTGGCTAAAGACATCAACGATAATTACCTGGCGTTACGTCGTATATTGCAGCAAATCGTCGAGCTAATAAAAACCCAAGACGTCAAAACCATTCAGGCTTTGCCGACGCAAAAAGCACAGGATGCGTTTCAACACGCCTTCGATGCTTATTTTCAGCAAAACGATGCCCTGAATGACAATGCAGTGAACGATAGCGGCCAAAATTACTATTACAGTATTATCGTGATCGCGGTTTGCGTACTGATCCTGATGCTCGCGACCAGCAGCGCCTGGGTCTATATTCGTCGAATCCTGTTGCAGCCATTAAATCAGGTGATGGTACATTTGCACCATATCGCCACCGGCGATCTGACACAGTCACTGACGATTGAGGCGAAAAACGAAATAGGCCAGTTGGCGGAGCGCGTTCGTCACATGCAACACGCATTGATTGATACCGTCGGTAAAGTGCGGATAAGCGCAGACAACATTTATCATCGCGCCAGCGAAATTGCCGGCGGCAACAACGACCTCTCCTCCCGTACCGAGCAGCAGTCCGCCGCGCTGGTGCAAACCGCCGCCAGCATGGAACAATTGACCGCCACGGTAAAACAGAACGCCGACAATGCCCGTCACGCCTCCCAGTTGGCGCGGGATGCATCGGACACCGCCCATAAAGGGTTGCAGGTAGTCGACAACGTAGTGAGTACGATGGGGAAAATCAGCGGCAGTTCGCAAAAAATCAGCGACATTACCGGGCTTATCGACAGCATTGCCTTCCAGACGAATATTCTGGCGCTCAACGCCGCGGTCGAAGCGGCGCGTGCCGGCGAGCAGGGCCGCGGCTTTGCGGTCGTGGCCGGCGAAGTCCGCACACTGGCGCAACGCAGCGCCGATGCGGCCCGTGAAATCAAAGGGTTGATCGAAGATTCCGTCAGCCGGGTACAAGAAGGCTCGGTGCTGGTCGCTTCCGCCGGTGAAACCATGGGTGACCTGGTGAAGGCTGTCACACGGGTGACGGACATCATGGGCGAAATCTCGTCCGCATCGGAAGAACAGAGCCGCGGCATCGATCAGGTCAGTCAGGCGGTAAGCGAAATGGACCGGGTCACGCAACAGAACGCGGTGCTGGTAGAACAATCCGCGAATGCCGCCGTGTCGCTGGAAGAACAGAGCGATCAGCTCAACCGTGCCGTATCGCTGTTCCGGTTGCATGGCGCGGCATCGCTCACGACCGAAAAGCACCGCCCTGCCGTCAGCATGACCGCTGAAACACCGCGTCTATCCGTTGGTCATAAGGTGGCTACCGCCGGCGCGTATCAGGAGACGGGCAACTGGGAAACGTTCTGACCGGTCACCCTCTTGCTCATTCTGTTTTTATCGTCCGCCCTGTTAAGGGGCGGACAAACACCGAAGCGGTTCCCCCCCCAAATCACACAGATGATTCCACACTTTTTATACCTGACGCGGTCATTCAAAAAACGCGTAACAGTACGGCAGTGTTATACAGCATGACATTCCGCAACATTCCGCAACGGGTGCCGCTTATTTTTAATCGGCAACACACAACAAACCAGATTCTTTGCTGCCCCCTAAACGCGGGAAATAAGGACTAATTTGTTTATTTTCCATCGGAATGGTGCCGTCACGCGTCATTATTTCCTACAGAAAATGAAATTCTCCAGACAAATGCTAAATTTAAAATGATATCGGATCAGATGGTACGTATGTGTCTGTTATCATTGCGTTACGAAACCGTTAACTACACCAACTAATGGCTGTTTATACCCTGACGGCGGGGCATCTATTGTTGGCCTTTATATCGAAAAACCATCAAGAAGTATGACGATCTCCCAATAACGCAAATGGCAGGAGGACAGCGCTGAAAGTAGCTTGGAGCCTATCCCGATAGGCGTATTGGCACAGCCAGTTTGAACACGGGAAGTCGCGCAGACAACATGCGAGCGCAGCGAGTAAACCGGAGCGTACAGGCAGTACGTAAGGATTTCGAATACGACCCAGGCCCCAAATGGCAAGTGAATAGCCTGGCGAAATAGGCTCTTAATGAGTTTTCAAAAGGGAATGTTCATGGAAGGCAGAAAATAACGGCAGCTCACCTGCAAGCTGAAGAATCGCGGCTATATCCCTTTTTAATGCGACATACCCTGAAGTCCGAACTAAAAATAATTTTCATGAGGACCTGAAATGCGCAACAACCAGCCAGTCACACAGCGGGAATACATTTTTGATAAAGACGCTACGCTCATGTCGATCACCGACGTGAATAGCCATATTGTTTATGCAAACGATGCGTTTATTGAAGTCAGTGGTTTCGAGCCTGAAGAAATCGATGGGCAGCCGCATAATTTCGTCCGCCATCCGGATATGCCGGTTGACGCCTTCCACGACATGTGGCAGACGCTAAAACAGCAAGAGCCCTGGACGGCTCTGGTCAAAAACCGACGTAAAAACGGCGATCACTACTGGGTACGCGCCAATGCGGTGCCGATTGTGCGTCAGGGCCGGACCACCGGATATATGTCGGTGCGTACCCAGCCATCACGCCAGGATATAGACGCCGCGGAAAAGCTCTATCAGGCAATGCGCAGCGGACAGGCTAAAAATCTGAAGTTACACAAAGGCGTGCTGTTTCGTACCGGTCTGACGGGGCTCTTCTCACGTCTGAAGTTAATCTCGATGCGTTGGCGCCTGCGTGGGATCATGACGCTGGCCGCCTTGCTCAGTTATATCGCTTTCTGGGCGATTCACGGCAACCTCGACGCTGATTTTTATATTACCAGCGCCTTTACGACGGGCATGATGTTATTGCTGGATGTGTTACTCGAATGGCAGTTAATCAACCCCATCGAAATGGTTAAAAAACAGGCGCTGGATGTCGCAACCGGCAACGTCAACACGATTGAGTACGGCAATCGCGCCGATGAAATCGGCACCATCCAGCGCGCTATTGGGCAACTGGGGTTGATGTTTCGTTGGTTGGTCGATGATATCAGCACGCAGGTATTGAATATCCGATCGGCCAGCGACGACCTGGCCCACGGTAGTGAAGACATGAGTGATCATGCCGAACGTACGGCAGCGAACGTGCAGCAGACGGCGGCCGCCATGAACGAAATCAACACTACCGTGCAAACCAACACCACCACGACCAGAGATGCCAGTCAGCAGGCGGCAACCGCCTGTGATGCCGCCATCAGCGGCGGCCGGGTGATTAGCGAAATGGAAAAAACCATGGATAGCATTGTCGCCAGTTCGGAGAAAATCGCGGGCATCACCTCCATCATTGATAACATCGCGTTTCAAACCAATATCCTGGCCCTGAATGCGGCAGTGGAAGCAGCTCGCGCAGGTGAGCAAGGCAAAGGGTTTGCCGTGGTCGCCGGTGAAGTGCGGAGTCTGGCACAACGCAGCGCCAGTGCAGCGAATGAAATCAAACAGTTGATTGAATCCAGCGTCGAGCAGGTTCGCTACGGCTCAACCCATGTCAGGGATGCCGGCAACAGCACACAAGATATTGTGTCGAGGGTAAACAGCGTCAGCGAACTCATTGCGCATATTGCCGATTCGACCAAAGAGCAAACGGTCGGGCTATCTGAAATTGGCCGGGCGGTGGAAGAGCTGGAGCAGATTACTCAGAAAAACGCGTCTCAGGTGAACGCTTGCGCTCAGGCATCCGACCAGCTCAAGCAACAAGCACATCGTCTGGAACAGGCATTGCACGTCTTCCGATAACGCGCTTTCAGGTTGACATACGCCCTGATGATGTCGTCAGGGCGCATTGCTTACAAAACGAGCCTTCCCGCAGCTATTTGGGGCGCTGCCGGTAACATTACTGCGTTCTCTCCTTGTTTTGTTCACGCCAGCGAGCCACCTGCTCGTTCGTCACGTCATCTTTATAACAGGCCGGTGCCGCACCGCCCTTGCGACTCCAGGCGCTACGCCCGCCGCAACGGCTGCCATTTCTGGCCGAACTGTACGGACACGCACAATTTCCCGAATAACCGGCAATCGACTCTTCAATAATCATTTGCCGGACTTGATTATCACTCAGTCGGGTACTTTTCGCGTCCGCTACCACAGAAAATAAAAAACATGACAGACATAATAATTGGAAAAGATATTTTTTCACGAAACTTTCCTCACCCAGAATAGACTCTCTCCCACCCATTCTTCTTGTCGGATAAAATAATCGAATGCAGGAGGCATTCAGCGTATTATTGCCGCTAGCCTTTGCTGGCAACAGGTTACCGACAATAGGAATATGATAAGGTTGCAACGGTGTCTCTCTCCTGCTCATACCGTTCATGCAGAGAGTTGAATTAAAAATCCGGAGTATAAGCATAGAACAATTACTCAGAATCCGCGGATAAAAACGCTCACCTTACGTTCTCTGATCCCTATTCTCTTTTATTTATCTCGCCCCGTTTACCGCTATCCTGAATACAATACAGCGTCAGCTCACCGCCAAATACGGCACCGGTATCGATATAATGCATATTCCAGCATGTCAGCGGCTGGCGCAGCGGTGTATGCCCAAACAGGAAATCGTCGGCCCCCATAATCGGCCCGCCGAGACCCGCCATCGCCCGACTGATCCGGCGTCGGTTCCATAGCACCTGCGCCCAGGGCAACGGCTGATCGTACTGATAGCAATCAGCCGGATAATCGGCGTGGGCCACCACCCTACGCTGACCCGCGGTTTCGATTTCAAGCACATAGGGTAATTGCGCCGCCTGCGCCAACAGTTGTCGAGCCAGCCTCTGCTGTGCTTCCGCCAGCCTGAAAAACCAGTCGCCGCCATTGGCGCGCCACAATGGAATACGGCCGGCATCGGCCAGCGCATCCAACGCCATTTGCTCATGGTTGCCGCGCACAGCGCGAAACCAAGGCTGTTGCAACAAATCAAGACACGCAAGATTGTGGGGACCGCGATCGATAACGTCGCCAACGGACACCAAAAGATCACGATGGATATCGAAACCGACCTGATCCAGCTTAGCCGTCAGTTGCCGATAGCAACCGTGTATATCTCCTGCAACGAAGATATGGCGCCAGTCAGCGCCGCTAATGCGCTGATAGGCCGGCGCTCGTTGAATACTCGTCATGTTGCGACTCCTCTCTCATACATACCGGTGGAAGCCGCGGTGAGGTACGGTCCGTACCGACACGATATTCCGCATCTTGTGAGTGTGTATGTCCGAGATAATGTCGTAACGCCTTCGCCTTGCGATGGCGTTGCTGTTAAGCGGTGTCCTGTCTGGCATCGCGGTATGCTGCCGACGCGGTTGAACCACACTATTCAGCACCTAATCCAGCACCTGATTCAGCGTCTGGCCTATGGTTACAGTGTGGACCCTCTCATCCGCGAAGACAGTTTTTTACCGGGCGTTGCAGCGCCGATTCCCGCACAATGCTTAACTGATTTGTGGTCGGGCGGCGGGGTTGGACTGTATAGCGGCGCGGTCAACCCCACCGTCTTAGCGTGACGCCGGCGATACCGTTTGGGCTTTACTGATTTCATCGAAATAGAGCATGGAGTTAGCGATGTTCTGCCTAACATTCAATAGATTATTGCGTACTGCAACCAGCCGTTTTCCCTGTAGCATCACCACAAACGGTGAGTTCTCTCTGACGGCCTGCTGTAATTGCCGGTAGATCTCGCGCCGCACTTGCGAGTCTCGCTGCGACGCTGCCGCCCGGGTCAGTCGGCTCAGTTCCGGAATCGCCCAGCCGAGTCGCCCGGCCAGCGTCCCTTGTCCTCCGGGCAAACTAAGGGCAAACGCGCTGGCATTGCTGTTAGGGTCGATATAATCCGGCCCCCAGTAGGTGAACACCGCCTGAAACCGACCGCTGCGCATCCGCGTCCACAGTTCGCTTTCCGCCACCGTCTGCACGTCGATACGGATATTCGCACGGGCGAAACTGTCCTGTAGCGCCTGAGCCACTTCAACATAGGGCGGTTGATTCGACACCAGTAATGCAAACCGGCTACCCGGCGCTACCCCGGCGTTGCTCAATAACCGTCGCGCTTTTTCCACATCGAGTTGAAACGGCCTTTCCTGTGCGGCACCGTCAAACTCCCGCGGCAGAAAATTTTGATGCACTCTGAACTGTTTTTTCAGCAACCGCTTCGCAATCCCTTGATAGTCGACCAGCCAGCGGGCGGCCTGCCAGAACGCGGGTTGCCCCAGAAACGGCGCCTCGGCGCTGCGGGTATTGAAGCCCAGGTAGTAAATTTTAGCGCCGGCCGTCATATTCACATTGATGCCGGGTTGGTTTTCCAGCACGCTAAACTGATCGGCCCCCAGGTCGTAGGCCACATCGGCATCCCCCTGCAGCAGCAGCAGGCGGCGCACACTCGGGTCCACCACATCTTTTAAAATCACCCGAGCTATGGCCGGCGGGCGGCGTACGTAAGGGTTACTCTCCAGCAACAGCGCTTGCTGCGGCAGATAATGTCGAATTTGATAACTGCCGCTCCCTGCCGAACGGCTTCTCAGCCATTGGTTGCCGAAATCGCCGTTATCACTGTGCTTTTCCACCACTTTGCTATCGACAATCAGTGCAACGCTGGCCGACAGCAATCGCAATACCAGTTCACTACCGATATCGCTGGTCCAGTTGATTTCCAGTTGGTGGTCGTCGATTTTCCGGAGTTGCGCATCGATATTATCGGGTTCCCACCCCAGCTCGTTCAGGATAAATACCGGCGTTTTATTGAGCTTTACCGCCCGGGTCAGTGAATAAATCACATCATCAGCCGACACCGGATTGCCCGAAGCGAACACCGCACTGGGATCAAGGGTGAAAATCAGGCTTCGCGCGCGCTGGCCTTCGCGCCAGCTCAGCGCCAAATCGGGGTTCAGTTGAGTCGGCTGGTTACGATCGAGAGTCACCAGCCCTTGATAAAGCGAAGTAAGACAACTGCTGCTGACGTTTTCAAAACTTTCCGCCGGATCAAAACTGATGATGCTATTGAGCGAAATCGCTACAACCAGCGTATCATCCGGCGTCGCTGCCTTCGCCGGCCAGTTGAGTATCAGGGTCAACAGAATGGCGCACCATGCCTTCATCGTCTCTTCCTCGGAATTGCAAACATCAACGCGGGGATCTTTTACTGGAAATTGGTCTGCGCCGCCAGGTAAAGCGCAAAAACTCCGCTCAATGCGGCTGCAACCTGCCGTCCTTCATCCACACCATGCGGTCGCACATATGTTCCATCACATTACAATCATGGCTAACCATAATGATGGTCAACGCCTCCATTTCCCGCAAGCGGTTGAGTAAATTGAGGATCCGCGCCTGGCCAACCGTATCCAGCGCGGCGGTCGCTTCATCCAGCAGCAACAAGCGCGGGCGCATCAGCAACGCGCGCAATAGCGCCATCAGTTGACGCTGACCGCCGGATAACTGATGCGGGTAATCATCCAGCAAATGGTATGGCAAACCAATCTGCTCGGTTCCTTGCGCCAGCCGCTCATCGATATCCGTTATGCCCATAACCCGCAGCGGATCGCTCAAGGTTTTACGCAGGCTGTGTCGGGGATGCAATGATGCATAGGGATCCTGAAATACCATTTGCACCTGCCGCCGCAACGCCAGCTCGAATGCCCGACCGGGCTTTATCGATTGTTCAAGCAGCGTCATCGCGCCGGACCAATGGGGATTGAGCCCCGCCAGCGCCCATAACAGCGAAGATTTTCCACTACCGGATGGCCCAGCCAGACCAAAGCACTCCCCTTGCGCGACATGGAAACTGGCTTCATGCACGACATCATGGCGCTGATACCCCTGCCAGTGCGCCACGCTAACCCGTTGTAGCACCACCGCCATCAGCTCATCCATCATCCCGCTCCCCTGGCGCGTCCGGCATGATCGACAACCGTTGTCCGTGGGTATGCTTACCGGGACGCGATTGCCATAATGCGCGGGTATAAGGATGCGTGGCATTCGGCAAATGCGAAGCAGCCAGCGTATCCACCAGATGCCCCTGCCGCATCACCAATATGTGAGCGCAGTGGTGCACCACCAGCGGTAAATCATGGCTGATCAGCAACAGGCCCATATGCTGTTCGGTCAGCAGATGGTCAAGCAGCGATAACACCTGCACACGGGTTTCCTGATCCAACGCGAAGGTGCGCTCATCGATAATCAGCAAATCGGGCTGGGTGATCATCGCCATTGCCAGCATCACCCGTTGCGCCATACCGCCGGAAATCTGGTGGGGATAGCACGCCAATACGCCGCTGGTTTCCGCCAGACCGACCGCATTCAGACTCTCCGACACCCGTTCCCGCCGCTCGTGCCGCGATAACCGAGTATGTAGCCGCAGCGGTTCCTCTATCTGCCAGCCGATAGTTCGCATCGGGTTAAGCGCGTGTTTCGGTCCTTGCATCACCATGGCTATGCGTCGCCCGCGCCACTGCCGCCAATGCCGTGGACTGAATCGCAGCAGATTCTGCCCGGCCAGTTCCAGCCGCTCAGCCTGCATCCGGCATTCGTGCGGCAGCAGTCCCATCAGCGCCCAGGCCAACAGTGATTTCCCCGAACCGGACGCTCCCACCAGCGCCACCCGCTCGCGCCGCATACGAAATGATAATGGATGCACCAGCGTGTGCGGCTCATCACCATGACGCCAGATAGACAGGTTTTGCACATTAAGCAACCAGGAATCAGTGTTTGGCATAACGAGGATCCAGTCTGTCGCGCAATACGTTACCCAGCAAATTAAACGTCAGGCTGGTCAGAAAAATAGCCAGTCCCGGCATGGTGGCGACCCACCACTGTTCGAGCATTACGCTGCTGCCTTCCGCTACCATTGCCCCCCACTCCGCCATCGGCGGCGGCGCCCCCAACCCCAGAAAACCAAGGCCGGCGGCGGCCAGAATCATGTTGCCCGGCGTCATGGCGGCCCGCGCCAGCGCGCCGGGCAGACACAATGGCAGGACATGGTCATACATCAGTCGCCACCCGCTAATCCCCTGCATTCGCGCAGCCGCCAGAAATTCGCTATTGCGCAGCGCCATGGTTTCAGCCCGCGCCTGACGGGCAAATTGCGGCCAGGCGGTTAATGCCAGCGCCAGAGCACCGTGCAACAGCCCCGGCCCCAATACCGCCACCAGCGACAACGCAATCACCAGCCCAGGCAATGCCAGCATGATGTCCGTCAAACGCATCAGCAGCTTATCGACCCAACCGCCCAGATAACCGGCGCCGACGCCGACCAACAGACCGATAGGAATGGTAATGACGAGTATCAACGCTACTATCATCAACGCCGGCCGGGCGCCATAAATCACCCTTGATAACAGATCGCGACCAAAACCATCGGTACCCAGCCAATGTTCGGAACCCGGCGGTTGCAAACGATGCATGACATTCTGGGTATAAGGATCGAAGGGTGCCAGCCAGGGGGCGAACAACGCGACCAGCGTCAGCAGGATCAACATAAAAACGCACACATTAATACTGTTCAGCACGGCGGCACGGCGCATTGGCTGGCGGTTAGCGAAAAATAGGGGTTTCCGCCTCATCGTGTACGGGGGTCCAACAAAAAGATCAGCGCATCCGCCAGCGCGTTCAGCAAAATAAAGCAGACGCCAATCAACAGTGTCGCGCCCAGTACTGCCGGAATATCGGCGGCAAACAACGCCGTGGTGAGATAACGCCCCACCCCCGGCCAGGAGAACACCGTTTCCACCAGAATCGCCCCTTCCAGCAGACTGGCGTAAGACAGCATTAATACCGTCACCATCACCGTCTGAATATTCGGCAGGATATGGAACAGCAGGATTCGTAGCGGCCCGGCCCCCATGGCGCGAGCCAGCGTGACATACTCTTTACCGCACTCCTCCAGGATCGCGGTGCGCAACATACGAGCAATACTGGACATGGACACAAAACCCAGCACACTGGCAGGCAGCCACAGGTGCGCCAACGCGTTGCGAAACATCGCCAGATCGTTACTCCAGTTGCCGAACAGCACAAAACCGGTCGGTAATTCCGCGGCGTATTGATAAACGTCATCAAATCGCCCCGGCCCTGCAGACCAGTGCAATACGGCGTAAAACAGCAGCAGGCTCAGCAGGCCTATCCAAAATACCGGCACGGAATACCCCAGCAACGTTATCCCACGAACCAGATAATCCAGCATTCCGCCGGGGTTTAATGCCGACAGCATTGCCAACGCGATACCACCGCAAAATCCCAGAATAATCGCGCTGGTCGCCAGCTCAAAAGTCGCCGGAAAAGTCCGCAGTAAATCCTCCAGCACCGGCTGCGACGTGGTACGCGATACACCAAAATCGCCCGCGACCAGTGCAGAAAGGTAATCCCAGAATTGTAGCCACAATGGCTGATCGAGCCCGAATTGTTGACGCGTCTGACTATAAGTGGCGTCACTGGCATGTTCGCCTGTTACGGGTAACACCTGATCAATCGACGCAAGATGGGTTAGCAGGAAGGTAAAAAACAACAGGCCCAACAATGTCAGGCATAACGAAAGGAAACCACCCAGCACTTTACCGGGACGCGCCGCAGTTCCCCATATCTGTTGATAAAATGGACTCATTGACGGTGGCCTTGTTGTCTTAATGACAATCCCAGGTCGTGACACGTTGCTGCATGGTATCATCACTATCGCCAGACCGGTATAGACAACCTCCGTCTCCGTTCACGCCGCCGATATGAATCAATCAGATGCCGGTTACGCGCCGGCGGACAGGCTTTGCAGTAGTTCACGCACCCGCTGCGCCAGTGCGCTCAGGCTCTCGTCCGCCATACCATAATGGTTCAGTTCCTGTTCCAGTGCGAACAGGTATTGGGCATTGGTCCCCAGTGGGCCGCTGGCGCGCGCAATCAGCGGCGCGATGCTCTGTATGCAGGTATCCGCTTCCAGCAGAGGATGTTCGGGATTGGTGACAAACACCAGCGCGGTAATCGCCTTACCGCACTGACAGCGCAACTCGCACCACAACGGCCGGTAACACCCCGTCAGCATCTCACGCTTCCACAGCAGTTCCAGCTCTTCTCGCAAGGTGGCTTCCGGTAACCGATAGGCCAAGCCTGTGGTTTCGCCGCCGGGTTTCAACCCCAGCATACGACCAGGCTGGCTGTGCGTGCCACGGCCGGCAGTCAGGCGCAGACAAAAAGTACGATGCCAGCCGTTGAGCGTCGCCACGCAGACTTCTTCAGCATCAAATACCGGATTCCACATCAGGGAGCCGTACCCAAATACCCAGACCGGGCTGTGATCAGGACGGGAGGCCAGCATACACGCCAGAGACGCCTCACGTTGCTGAGGCGTCAGCAACAACGATTCATCAATTTTGCCAAACGAGGTTTTACAATCTGCTTTCTGCAAAAAATCACGCGTCAACACTACCTACTGCCCTCACTAAAACGTTTTTGCTGCGTGGCGGTACCGCCTTGTCTATTCTGGCCGATTATCAACCCCATAATCAACGCAGGTATTGCTTATTTCTACGGCAAAATTTCGTTAACCTTTACCAGAATTGTGCTAACGCCGAGCGCTCAAACACGATACCACCTAACGACAACCACGCCCGATGAGCGACACGCCGGCCTCCATCAGGGTATTCATACAAAAATAACGATCATGCCTTATTTATTCTTTGTTTAACCCGAAAACGCCAACATTTTTAAAGGGAATCGGTGTTGTTTTTTGGTAAAAAAAGTAAACAATTTATTCAAATTTCTTTATTATTAATCAGATAATACCAAAACAGTAAAAATCCCTCGTCAAATCTCACTTTTGGATTTTTACGAAGATTTCAGCAATAAATTCACTCCGATACGGTCGGAGAGGCGGGGAAACATATCCGGATAAAGCCAGCGTCGTGGCCGGTATCAACAGCATACCGCTGCAAGCCGCGTTGAGCGCCCGGGCACCAGCACAAATGATTTTTTAACGGTAGTAAGGAGATCCAACCATGCCGACATCCCCTGACGCGGTGAAAACCCGTCACCACGAATATACTCTGGTTCTTCCACTGCTGGCGCTGTTGGCGCTGGCATTATGGGGCGATGCCCGTAGCCTGCCTGCTATGGTCGGGATCAATCTGCTGGCGCTGGTGGGGATTCTCGCCAGCGCATTCAGCGTTGTACGTCACGCCGATGTACTGGCGCACCGCCTGGGGGAACCTTATGGCTCGCTGATCCTCAGCCTGTCGGTCGTCATTCTGGAGGTGAGCCTGATTTCAGCGCTGATGGCCACCGGCGATGCCGGCCCGACGCTGATGCGCGATACCCTCTACTCCATCATCATGATCGTCAGCGGCGGTCTGGTCGGTTTTGCCTTGTTGTTGGGCGGGCGCAAGTTCGCCACCCAATACGTTAATCTGGGCGGTATCAAGCAATACCTGATGGCGATCTTTCCGCTGGCGGTGCTGGTGCTGGTCTTTCCGGCGGCCCTGCCGGGCGGCAATTTCTCTGTCGCACAATCCATCATCATCGCGCTGATTTCAGCCATGATGTATGGGGTATTCCTGCTGATTCAGACCCGTACGCATCAGAATCTGTTCGTCTACGAGCACGAAGACGACGGCGACGACGGCGACCCACACCACGGCAAACCCTCGGCGCACAGCTCCGCCTGGCATTCCATCTGGCTGTTGATTCATCTGGCGGCCGTGATTAGCGTCACCAAAACGGACTCCCCGCAACTGGAAGGTTTGCTGGAGGCGATGAATGCACCTTCGCAATTTACCGGTTTCCTGGTGGCGCTGCTCATCTTGTCGCCGGAGGGGCTGGGCGCCATCACCGCCGTGCTGCGCAATCAGGTGCAGCGCGCCATGAATCTGTTTTTCGGCTCGGTGCTGGCCACCATTTCGCTGACGGTTCCTGCCGTGACGCTGATCGCCACGCTCACCGGCAGGACGCTGGATTTCGCACTCGACTTACCGCACATCGTGGTGATGTTATCGGTACTGATATTGTGCCAGATTTCATTTTCTACCGGCCGTACCAACGTGCTTAACGGCAGTGCGCATCTGGCGCTGTTCGCGGCTTACCTGATGACCATCATGCTGTAAAGACGCGCGTCCGTGCCGGGCCGCCGGCACAGACCTTCTCGTTCACGCCATGTCGCCGCCGCGCTTTTTACCTGAAAAAGGCCTTTCCATTGATTTACCGCTGGATCTTCGTCAAAAGACAGGCGTATGGTATCGACTTTGGACTGTGTCCGACCTTGGCGGTTGTACTTTTTATCCCCCATTTCGCGGGTAACCGCCACAGGCAACACATGCCCCTGGCCGTGACGGGCCGCTGTCGACCCGCCTGTTTTTCATTGTTTGGTTCTTGTTTTCCATGAAATCACACCGAATTAACGGTATCAGACCGTTCAGCGCGCTCATTGAAGCCTGCGGGCGAGAAAAGTACACGCTATCGCGTTTTATGCATGATGTTATTGCCGGCATCACCGTGGGTATTATCGCCATCCCTCTGGCCATGGCGCTGGCTATCGCCAGCGGCGTTCCCCCACAGTACGGGCTGTATACTTCGGCCGTCGCCGGGCTGGTGATCGCCGTTTGCGGCGGCTCGCGTTACAGCGTTTCCGGTCCTACCGCCGCGTTTGTCGTCATTCTCCATCCGGTGTCGCAACAGTTTGGGCTTTCCGGCCTGCTGGTCGCGACGCTGTTGTCCGGCGTATTCCTGATGCTGATGGGGCTATGCCGTTTAGGCCGACTGATTGAATACATTCCCTTGCCGGTGACGCTCGGCTTCACATCCGGTATCGCCATTACCATCGCTACCATGCAGGTCAAAGATTTTTTCGGCCTGACTCTGGCGACCGAGCCTGAGCACTATGTCGAAAAAGTGGCGGCGCTGGCGCAGGCGATGCCGACGCTGAACATCGGCGATACGCTGATCGGCGCTACTACGCTGCTGGTGCTGATAATCTGGCCACGGCTGGGGATTCGCCTGCCTGGTCACCTCCCTGCGCTGCTGGCCGGTACGGCCGTGATGGGGGTGCTGTCATCCTTTCACATCGATGTCGCCACTATCGGGTCACGCTTCAGTTATCTGTTGGCCGACGGTACGCGTGGACAAGGGATCCCGGCGATCCTGCCGCAGTTCTTGCTGCCCTGGAACATCCCCGCGCCGGACGGACAGACCATGACGCTAAGCTGGCAGAGTCTGTCTGCACTGTTACCGGCGGCGTTTTCCATGGCGATGCTCGGCGCCATCGAGTCGCTGCTATGCGCCGTGGTGCTGGATGGCATGACCGGACGCAAACACCATCCCAGCAGCGAGCTACTCGGGCAAGGCATCGGCAATATGGTGGCGCCGTTCTTCGGCGGTATTACCGCCACGGCGGCGATCGCCCGTTCCGCTGCGAATGTCCGCGCCGGCGCAACCTCCCCGATTGCGGCGGTGATTCATGCCTTGTTGGTGCTGTTGTCGCTGCTGGTGTTGGCGCCCTGGCTTTCTTACCTGCCGCTGTCCGCCATGGCGTCGTTACTGTTGTTGGTCGCCTGGAACATGAGCGAGGCGCATAAAGTGGTGGATATTCTGCGCCGCGCCCCACATGACGATATCCTGATACTGCTGTTGTGTATGACGCTAACGGTGCTGTTCGATATGGTAATCGCCATTACGGTCGGGATTGTACTGGCATCCTTGCTATTCATGGGGAATGTGGCGCGTATGACCAAACTGAGCGAACTGCCCGGCACCGTTGCTGATCAGCGCTTAGTGCTTCGTGTTAACGGCCCGCTGTTCTTTGCCGCCGCAGAACGTTTATTCAATGAACTGATGGAACGCGTCCAACCTTATCCGACCATTATCCTGCAATGGGATGCCGTGTCGGTGCTGGATGCCGGCGGCCTTAACGCGTTCCGCCATTTTGTAGAATTGTTGCCGCCGGAAAAGCAGCTCATCATTACCGATATCCCATTCCAGCCGCTCAAGACGCTGGCCCGGGCGAATGTCACGCCGATTGCGAATCGGCTGGGTTTTTACGCAACGCTGGAGCAAGCGCTGGCGGAAACCCTCCCCCCTGCAGACAAACTCGACTCCTGAGTATTGACCGGCTTGCGCATGATGCGAAGCCGGCCACCTTCCCGCCGGGGATCAGCAAACCAGCTCCGGCGACGAAGCGGGAGCCACGGAACGCACCGAAAGACATTCCGCCTGCTGGCTTAGCGCCAGCTCATACTCGCGACAAGCGCGCCCGATCATCTGTAGTTGCTCGCCTGACAGCGCATACGGCAACTGAATGTCCAGCTCGGTCATCCCTTGCTGACATGCCAGCGTAATCAGTCGGGAAAGATTGGTTTCATCGCTGGCCTGAGTGGAAAGCACCTGCATCGCCAGTTCCAGCAAATTATCCTTACCTGCCGCCCCGGTGACTACAGAGGATTTGGTCACCATACCGAAGATCGGCATCACGCCATACAAAGCATCCACGAAGCGCCAACGCTTGCGGCACAGCGCGCCAAGGTACGCGGTATAATTAATACACATCCGTTCAGAGGAGCCCGCAGGCCCGGAATGAGCCTCTTCCATCCTTTCATCTCCTTTCCATCAACCGACCGTCGGCATCACGCCGTTCACATTAACCATTATACCCAAAATAATTCGAGTTGCAGGAAGGCGGCAACGCAGCGAATCCCTGGGAGCTTACACAAGTAAGTGACCGGGGTGAGCGAGAAAAGCCAACACACCTGCAACTTGAAGTATGACGGGTATACAACGTAAAAAGGATTAATAAGGTATAGTATCTCTAATAATTGTAGAGCTATTAGGCAAAAGCAGGGGCTTTTCTGCTGGCAATGCGATCCAGCGCACCCCAGGCGCCTCTTAACTTTCCATACCGCCGGACGATGGGCCGTATGGGTCATAATACGCGTACCGTTGTGAGTAGGATGTCATGCATAAAGTTGTTTTTGTTGAAGATGATCCGGAAGTCGGCAAATTGATCGCAGCCTACCTGGGCAAACATGATATTGATGTGCGCATCGAGCCTCGTGGTGATAACGCGCTGGCCTTCATCGAAGAACAACAGCCCGACCTGGTGCTTCTGGACATTATGTTGCCCGGTAAAGACGGCATGACGATTTGCCGGGAACTGCGCCCGCTGTTCGCCGGCCCCATCGTGTTGCTTACCTCACTCGACAGCGACATGAACCATATCCTGTCGCTGGAGATGGGCGCCGATGACTATATTCTGAAAACCACGCCGCCGGCGGTACTGCTGGCCCGGTTAAGATTACATTTTCGTCAGTATGCCGCCGTACCGCAGCCGGCGACGACGGAGAAAAATACACCGGAAAAAGTGCAGGTTCAGGTGCATAAATCGCTGCATTTCGGCCTGCTGTGTATTGATCCGGTCAACCGCGACGTCACGCTGGCGGACGAAAATATTCCTCTCTCCACATCGGATTTCGATCTGCTGTGGCTACTGGCGACCCATGCCGGGCAGATCATGGACCGTGAGGCGTTGCTCAAGGCGTTACGCGGCGTCAGCTACGACGGGATGGATCGCAGTATCGACGTCGCTATCTCGCGCCTGCGTAAAAAACTGTACGACAACGCCCTGGAGCCGGTACGCATCAAAACCATTCGCAATAAAGGCTACCTGTTCGCGCCGAATGCCTGGGAGACCGTCGTACCATGAAAAAACTGTTTATTCAGTTCTTTCTGCTGCTGTTCGCCAGTTTTCTGGTGATGACGTTACTGGTGGGGTTGGTGTACAAGGTCACCGCAGAGCGAGCCGGTCGACAGTCGATGGACGACTTGATGAAAAGCTCGCTCTACCTGATCCGCAACGAACTGCGTTCTATTCCGCCGCGCGAGTGGCATAAAACAATCAACCAGATGGACCTCAACCTGTCGTTCAAACTGCACATTGAGCCCATCAGCAAATACCGGCTCAGTACTCAGGCCCAGCAACGGTTGATTCAGGGGGAAATTGTCGCGCTGGACGACGAGTACACCTTCATCCAGCGTATTCCGCGCAGCCATTATGTGCTGGCGGTCGGCCCGATACCCTACCTGTTCTTCCTGCACGAAATCCGGCTGGTTAACTTGCTGTTTCTGGCGCTCATCGGCCTGTCGCTGGCGCTACCGGTATTTCTGTGGATGCGGCCGCACTGGAGAGCGATGCTGCAACTGGAAAGTGCGGCGCAGCGACTGGGCGACGGCCATCTGGAAGAACGGACCCACTTCGATAACACCTCCAGCCTGTTCCGCCTCGGCGTCGCGTTCAACCGCATGGCTGATAATCTCAACCAATTGATTACCAGTAAAAAACAGCTGATCGACAATATTGCCCACGAGTTACGTACGCCGCTGGTACGGTTGCGCTACCGGCTGGCGATGAGCGATAACCTGACCGATGAAGAACAGGAAGCGATCAACCGCGATGTCGGCCAGTTGGAAGCGCTTATCGATGAATTGCTGACCTACGCCCGCCTCGACAGGCCGCAGGTGACGCTGCATCTGGAAGAGATCGACCTGCCGCAATGGCTGCAAAAACGCGTCGACGATTTCCGGCTGGTACACGATAACAAGCTGATTGAGCTGGACGTGGCGAGCGGCAACCATTTCGGTTATGTCGACCTGCGCCTGATGGAGCGGGTGTTGAACAATCTGGTCAATAACGGTTTACGATTCTGTCGGCAACGCCTGCGCGTAAGTTTGATGCTCGATCAACACACCGCCTGCCTGCAAGTGGAAGATGACGGGCCGGGTATTGCACCGGAAGATCGCTCGCCTATTTTCGAACCCTTCATCCGTCTGGAAGCCGGCATGGAAAACAGCAGCGGCGGCTGCGGCCTCGGGTTGGCCATCGTCCAGGCCATCGTGCGGGCTTACAACGGCACTATCGACGTCGACAGCAGCCCGCTGGGCGGCGCCCGCTTCCAGTTTCGCTGGCCGATCGTCGAATACAAACCATCGTTGAATTCTTCGCCTGCGAACCTTGTACAATCCGTTACACGCGGAAACCAATCACTCACAGATCGTTAGCGCCGCTTATCTTATTCTTCATCCATCGGCCCACTCTGGGGTTCGAAACGTAAACGGAATAATGAGGAATTTACGATGAATAAATTTTTAGTGATGATCGCAGGTGCGGCTCTGGGTCTGTCCTCTGTAGCTTTCGCAGCTGAAACCACTTCCGCTCCAGTCGCCGCTCAAGCCTCTGCCAACACGTCAGTTGCTCAGAACGCTCAGACAGCCAAGAAAGTCGTGAAGAAAAAAACCCCGACCGCTCAGAAAGCTCAGGCTGCTAAAAAACACAAAAAAGCAACCAAGAAAAAACCAACTGCTCAGAAAGCTCAGGCCGCTAAAAAACCGGCAAAAGTAGCCAAGAAAAAACCAACTGCCCAGAAAGCTCAGGCCGCTAAAAAACCAGCAAAAGTAGCCAAGAAAAAACCAACTGCCCAGAAAGCTCAGGCCGCTAAAAAACCAGCAAAAGTAGCCAAGAAAAAACCAACTGCCCAGAAAGCTCAGGCCGCTAAAAAACCGGCAAAAGTAGCCAAGAAAAAACCAACTGCCCAGAAAGCTCAGGCCGCTAAAAAACCGGCAAAAGTAGCCAAGAAAAAA
>NZ_SZVX01000020.1:0-61028 GCF_007210685.1 Dickeya sp. ws52 | reverse complement strand
CCCGGCAAAAGTAGCCAAGAAAAAACCAACTGCCCAGAAAGCTCAGGCCGCTAAAAAACCGGCAAAAGTAGCCAAGAAAAAACCAACTGCCCAGAAAGCCCAGGCCGCTAAAAAACACAAAAAAGTGAAAAAATCGAAAAAAGCCGCCACTCCGGCCGCTTAATTCGCCAAAGTAAACATTGATAGTCATGCTCATCGGTAGCCTTGCCGACATGACGATAGCGTTATCAAACACCCGGCTAGCCGGGTGTTTGCTTCATGGAGGGCCGAATAATGCTACGGCGTTACTCATTTGAAATCATCTTGTCCTTCCTGCTCATCTGCGCGTTGGTCATTGTGGTGTTTTTCCTGTAATCCGCTTTCACCCGCACGCACAAACCCGGTCATCCGATTCAACGGCCCCATCAAACTCTCGTTTCCTGCCTGAATGCCGGCATGATACGTTTATAGGAATCGATGACCGTTAATACGCTGAATTTCATCTTTAAGGCCATTCATTACATGCGCATATCAGCCTGGTTGTTATGTTCATTGGGTATGCTCGCCGCTTCTGCGTGGGCCGATGACACCCCGTCGGCAACGACGGAACAACAAAAACAAACCCTGTTCTTTAATCATGATGACCGCGACAGCGTGCCGGATACGTCTCAGTGGCCATGGCAGGCGATTGGTCAGTTGGAAACCGCCAGCGGTAATCTCTGCACGGCCACCCTCATTTCGCCTCATCTGGCGCTCACGGCCGGTCACTGTGTGGTAGCACCGCCCGGCGTGCCGGATAAACCGGTAGCGTTGCGTTTTTTGGTGACGGAAAGCGGCTGGCGCTATGAAACCGATAAAATTGAAGCGTTGACCAATAAAAAACTCGCCAAAATGCTGAAAGCAGACGGTGACGGCTGGATCGTTCCGCCTGCCGCCGCACCGTGGGATTTTGCACTGATTCGCCTGAAAGAAACGCCGCCGGGCATTCGTCCGCTGTCTATCTGGCAGGGAAAGCAGGAAGAACTCAAAGCCGCGCTGGAAGCGGCGCAACAGAAAGTCACTCAGGCCGGTTATCCGGAAGACCATCAGGATACGCTGTATCGCCATCAGGATTGCCGCATTACCGGCTGGGTACAGAAGTCGGTCATGGCGCACCGCTGTGATACATTGCCGGGCGACAGCGGTTCGCCGCTGATGCTGAAAACGGCCGGCAGTTGGGTACTGGTAGGAATTCAAAGTTCCGCGCCGGATGCCAGTAACCGCAAGCTGGCTGATAACCGTGCCGTGGCGGTTACCGCCATACGCCAGCAGTTGGAAACGCTGGCCAACGCAAAACGCTGATTTTGCCTGCCGGTATCCCTGATACCGGCAAACCGCCGCCGACTATCTATACCCAAAATAATTCGAGTTGCAGGAAGACGGCGACGCAGCGAATCCCCGGGAGCTTACTCAAGTAAGTGACTGGGGTGAGCGAGGAAAGCCAACGCACCTGCAACTTGAAGTATGACGGGTATATACAGCAACATACAGCAACCGCACGCATTGATATCGCACGCTCTCGTCCCTGCCGGCATCCCCCATTAACGCATTGTTAATAACACTAACCATTCCTAACACTTACGAGTAACACGATTACACCTTTTATGGCTGAGTTGAAACATCGCCTTCAATGAAGCGATCCAGCCATCTGAATAATCGTGCCGTTCTCCCTATAACCGAATTCACTGAGAAGGACGTCAATACAATAAGTTACATTATTATTTAGGGAGCATTATGTACGAATATCTACAATTCTCACTCGGCGTTTTACCCCTCCTGATTATGATCATTTTGATTTTAAAAATTAAAATGCCCATTCACCATGCCGTTCTCATCACTCTGGCTATCACGGCCATTCTGAGCCTCACCGTCTGGCATACGCCGTTACAGACGCTCGATTCGGCGATTGGCTACGGCGTGATCAAGGGATTATGGCCTATCGTCATTGTCATTCTGGGCGCGATTTACAGCTATAACCTGATGCAAGAGACGCGCAGCATGGATGTACTACGTGACGTTCTGGCCGGCATCAGTGACGACAAGCGTATCCAGGTTCTGCTGATTTCCTGGTGTTTTGGCGGTTTTCTCGAAGCCGCCGCCGGTTATGGCACCGCCGTTGCCATCCCTATCGGTATTCTGATCGCCCTGGGTTTCAATCCGCTAAAAGCCGCCATTGCTTCTCTGGTGGCGAACACCGTCCCCACTGCGTTCGGCGCAGTCGGTATTCCGGTGTCGATTTTAGCCGAACAGGTTCAACTGCCGGTCACTGCATTGGGCGGCACCATCATTGCGCAACTGGCGCTGTTCAATATCCTGCTGCCTTTTGTCATCATCGCCATCATCGGCGACGGTGTGAAAGCGATCCGCGGTGTAGTGGGCATCTCGCTGGTGTGTGGCCTCGCGACACTGATTCCACAATATTTCGTCGCAGTTCATCTGGGCGCGGAGCTTCCCGCGTTTGCCGGCAGCCTTGTCAGTCTCATCGCCGTAGCGGTGATGGGGCGAGCGCGCAAAGGAAAAACCGATCCGCGCTATCTTATCCAGCAGGATACATCGTCGGCCTCGCTGCCTTCAGGCGGTGAATTACTGAAGGCGTGTTCCATTTACCTGCTCATCTTTACCTTTATTCTGCTTTGCTCGCCGTTATTTCCGGGGATTAAGCAGATTGTCGGGCAGGCAACCTCGACGCTGTCGTTTCCATTGCCGGAAGGGAAAGCGCTGTCGCTGAAAATCGACTGGATTGCCACACCGGGTGTGCTCATCATCCTTGCGACCTTGCTGGGCGGCTTTATTCAGGGCGCGACGTTAGGCAAGATGTTGCGTGTCTTAGTCGGCACGATTAAGCAGTTGAAAAATTCCATCATCGCCATTACCACCATCGTCGCAATGGCAACCATTATGGACGTCAGCGGGTTGATCACCACGCTGGCGCAAACAATGGTGAATGTCACGGGCGGTGCTTATGTTTTTATCGCCCCGATTATCGGTGCGTTAGGGACCTTCGTGACCGGAAGCGATACCAACTCGAACGTGCTGTTCGGAAAGCTGCAGACGGTTGCTGCGGGGAAACTCCACATTGACCCCGTCTGGCTGGCGGCGGCCAACACAGCAGGGGCGACCGGCGGGAAAATGATCTCCCCACAGAGTATCGCCATTGCGGTATCCGCCACGCGAATGGACGGGCAAGGCAGCGCCATCATGTCAGGTACGCTCAAGTACTGTGCCGCCTACATTGTGATTCTCGGGTTAAAAGTAGGGTTGTTTTATTACCTGTTTATGTCCTGAAAATCAGTGCCGTACCGCAAGCGCTGGCCATAAAGCCAACGAGAGCGGCTGTACTGGAGGGATATCGGGCGGGTCTCCGCCCGGATGTACGACCTGACCATGTTTATCGTCAATACGCTGGGCGTCATCGATGTGGGCGCCCGGTGAACGCGGTGAATCTGATCATAGAAAACACCACCCCCTTGCCGCGGCTGAGCGCGTGCAAGGGTCCCCGGGTTAACCGCGGCTAAGCCGTTTATCCGTCAATCTGTGCCATCGCCTGCAAAATACGTTTATCGGAAATGGGATACGGCGTGCCCAATTGCTGGGCGAAATAACTGACGCGCAGCTCTTCAATCATCCAGCGGATGGTTTTTACGTCGTCATCGTCGCGCCGCTCCGGCGGCAGCTTGTTCAGCCACTGTTGCCAGGCCTGCTGCACCTGCTCCACTTTCAGCATCTGCGCCCTATCGCGGTGGACATCCTGCGCCAGTTTATCCAACCGGCGTTCGATAGCGTTCAAATAGCGCAGCACATCCGGCAACCGCTTGTAGCCGTTGTCGGTGACGAACCCACGGAACACCAGCCCGCTCATCTGGCTTTTGATGTCGCTTAAAGCCAGCGCCAACGCCATATCCACCCGGCCTTTAAGCCGTTTATTGATGTTGAATACCGCGGTTAAAATCTGCTCTACCTGACGGGCAATATCCACCACCGCGTCGTTCAGTTCCGCACGCACCCGCTCGTGCAACTGGCGGAATGCCGCCTCTTGCCACGCCGGGCCACCGGCTTGTTCCATCAGTTTGTCCACACCGCAGGCGATACAATCGTCGATCAGTTCCAGCACCTTGCCGTAAGGGTTGAAATACAGCCCCAGCTTGGCCTTGTTCGGCAATTTTTCATGCAGGTATTTAATGGGTGAAGGAATGTTCAGCAACAGCAAACGGCGCTGACCACGCCACATCATCTGTTGTTGCTGATGCGGCGAATCAAACAGACGGATCGCCACGCTGTCTTTCTCATCCACCAACGCCGGGTAGGCTTTTACCGCGTAGCCGCCGCGCTTCTGCTCGTAACGCTCGGGTAAATCGCCAAAACTCCAGATGTGTAGATCACGCTGTTCGATGCCGTCATCCGCCACCGCCGACAGCGTTTGTTGCACCTTTTCCTGCAATTGCTCTTTCAGCGCCCGCAGATCTTTCCCTTCCCGCAATGCACGGTTTTTCTCATCCACCACCCGGAAGGTCATTTTCAGGTGATCGGGCACCTGATCCCACTGCCAGGCTTCACGATCGACCGTCACGCCGGTCATCAGGCGTAGCTCACGCTCCAGCGCCTCCAACAGCCCTTTTTCCCGTGGCGTGACCCGCGCCAGAAACGCTTCTGCATAATTGGGCGCCGGCACGAAGTTACGCCGTATCGGTTTCGGCAATGATTTGATCAACGCCACGACCAGGTCACGACGCAGCCCCGGAATCTGCCAGTCGAATCCCTCTTCCTTTACCTGATTCAATACCGGTAACGGGATATGCACGGTTACGCCGTCGGCATCCGCCCCCGGCTCGAACTGGTACGTCAGCCGCAAACGCAGCTCACCCTGCTGCCAGTGGTTCGGGTAATCCAACGCGCTGACGCGCTCCGCCCCGTCTTTGATCAGCATGGCCTTTTCGAAGTTCAGCAACTCCGGATTGGCTTTGGCGGCCTGTTTCCACCAGCTATCGAAATGCCGGCTCGAGACCACATCGTGGGGCAAGCGCTGGTCGTAGAACGCAAACAAGGTCTCGTCATCGACCAGAATATCGCGGCGGCGGGACTTGTTCTCCAGTTCCTCCACTTCCGAGCGTAATTTCTGATTATCACGGAAAAACGCATGTGGGGTTTGCCAGTCGCCCTCCACCAGCGCATGACGAATAAACAGCTCGCGCGACACCACCGGGTCGATAGCGCCATAGTTCACTTTGCGGGCCGCCACCAGCGGCAAACCGTACAACGTGACCTTCTCCTGCGCCATCACCGCGCCTTGCGCTTTCTCCCAATGCGGATCGCTGTAACTGCGTTTGATCAAATGCTGCGCCAGCGGCTCGACCCATTCCGGTTCGATGCGTGCGGCGATGCGCCCCCACAAGCGGCTGGTTTCCACCAGTTCAGCGACCATGGCCCACTTCGGCGGTTTCTTGAACAAGCCGGAGCCGGGGAAAATCGCAAACCGGGTGTTGCGCGCGCCGCTGAATTCCTGCTTTTCGACGTCCTTTTGTCCAATGTGAGACAACAGACCGGTCAACAATGCGCAGTGCAAACTGCGGTAATCCGCCGGTTCGCTGTTAACCGGGAAGCCCAGCTCTTTTACCACCTGGCGCAATTGGGTGTAGATATCCTGCCATTCCCGCACCCGCAGGTAGTTGAGATAATCGCTGCGGCATAGCTTGCGAAACTGGCTGGACGACAACGCTTTCTGCTGCTCTTGCAGGTAATCCCACAGGTTGACGAACGCCAAAAAATCGGACTCTTTGTCGGCAAAGCGGCGATGTTTTTCCTCCGCCGCCTGCTTTTTCTCCGTCGGACGCTCGCGCGGGTCCTGAATCGACAAGGCGGCGGTAATGATCATCGCTTCACGTACACAGCTGGTTTGCCGCGCTTCAAGCACCATGCGCGCCAGTCGCGGGTCGACCGGCAGTTGCGCCAGTTGGCGCCCTTGCGGCGTCAGCCGATAGCGGCCGTCATCGCTGGTCTCAATCGCCCCCAGTTCTTCCAGTAACCGCACCCCGTCCTGAATATTGCGTTTGTCCGGCGCTTCGACGAACGGAAACGCCGCGATGTCGCCCAACCCCAACGCCGTCATCTGCAAAATGACCGACGCCAGGTTGGTGCGCAAAATTTCCGGGTCGGTAAATTCAGGCCGGGAGAGAAAATCCTGCTCGGAATAGAGGCGGATACAAATCCCCGCCGCCACACGACCACAACGCCCTTTGCGCTGGTTGGCGGAAGCCTGCGACACCGGCTCGATCGGCAACCGTTGTACCTTGGTGCGATAGCTGTAGCGGCTGATGCGCGCCGTACCGGGGTCGATCACATACCGGATGCCGGGCACCGTCAGCGACGTTTCCGCTACGTTGGTCGCCAGCACGATGCGCCGCCCGTGATGAGAGTGGAATACCCGGTTTTGTTCTTGACTGGAGAGCCGCGCATACAGCGGCAAAATCTCGGTGTGCGGCAAATCCTGCTTGCTTAACGCATCAGCCGTATCGCGGATTTCCCGCTCGCCGCTCATAAACACCAGAATATCGCCCGGCCCTTCGCGGCACAGCTCGTCCACCGCATCCAGAATCGCCTGCAACTGATCGCGGTCGCTGTCCTGCGCGTCTTCCACCACCGGCCGATAACGCACATCCACCGGATAAGTTCGTCCGGATACTTCAATGATCGGCGCATTGCCGAAGTGACGAGAAAAACGCTGCGGGTCGATAGTGGCCGACGTAATGATCACTTTCAGATCCGGGCGTCTTGGCAGCAGCTGTTTGAGATAGCCGAGAATAAAGTCGATATTGAGGCTGCGTTCGTGAGCTTCGTCGATAATCAGCGTGTCGTACTGCATCAGCAGCCGGTCTTGCTGAATCTCCGCCAGCAAAATACCGTCGGTCATCAGTTTGACCAGCGTGTTGTCGCCCACCTGATCATTGAATCGCACCTTGTAACCCACCGTGCTGCCCAGCGAGGTTTCCAGCTCCGCGGCGATACGGTCCGCCACGCTGCGCGCCGCCAGCCGGCGCGGCTGGGTGTGACCGATCAGGCCGGTAACGCCGCGCCCCAGTTCCAGGCACATCTTCGGCAACTGAGTGGTTTTACCGGAGCCCGTTTCCCCGGCCACAATCACCACCTGATGGTCGCGGATAGCCGTCAGAATCGCTTCACGTTTCTGGCTGACCGGCAACGCCTCCGGATAGCGAATGGCCGGCAACGATGTTCTGCGCTGTTCCACCCGCAGGCGAGCCGCGTCGATCTCCTGCCCGATCTCCTGCGCAATCGCAACCTGTGCCTGTGGATTCCCCACTTTCATCGCGCCCTGCAGACGACGGCGCAGACGTTGCCGGTCGCGCAGCATTAACGCATCGAGCTGAGGTTCTAACGCATGGAGAGGTGATGTCACGGTGCAATTCCTTACTGTCTGATTCCGGGTATGGGTGGTCTGTCGAACAACGGCCCGGCGCCCCTGATTGTTGCAGGCATAACCTGATTATTACGATCACAAAATCGTGCGGCGGGCATGGTATCACATTGACGGCTCAGGCTATATGTCATCCGGCGGGATTCCGCCGCACCGCATCGGGCGCCGGCAATCGTCATTCAATAAAATCGAACAAAGGTCTCGAAATATTGCACTATCCCATTGCCGACAACACGCCTATGATGCATCCATCCGGCGACGATGATCGCCCTGGCACACTCAATAAGGAATTGGCAATGAGCAAAGTACTCGTTCTGAAATCAAGTATTCTGGCTGACTTCTCCCAGTCCAACCAGATGGCCGATCACTTTACCGCCTCCTGGCAGGCTGCCCATCCTGCCGATACCATCACCGTACGCGACCTGGCAGCCAAGCCGGTGCCGGTGCTGGACGGCGAGCTGGTTGGCGCCCTGCGTCCTTCCGACAAACCGCTGACGCCGCGTCAGCAGGAAGCGCTGGCCTTGTCCGACGAACTGATTGCCGAACTGCAGGCGCATGATGTCATCGTGCTGGCCGCCCCGATGTACAACTTCAACATTCCTACCCAGTTGAAGAACTATTTCGATTTAATCGCTCGCGCCGGCGTGACCTTCCGTTACACCGAGCAGGGTCCGGAAGGTCTGGTAAAAGGCAAACGCGCACTGGTGCTGACCAGCCGCGGTGGTATCCATAAAGATGCACCGAGCGATATCCTGGCTCCGTACCTGCGCCTGTTCCTGGGCTTCATCGGTATCAACGATGTGGACTTCGTGTTTGCGGAAGGTTTCGGTTACGGTCCGGACGTTGCACAAAAAGCACTGGCCGGCGCCAAAGAAGAGCTGTCTCAACTGGCGTCTGCGTAACGATTACGCGTTAACTGCCCTCATACTCACCGCCGTGTTGCCTGCCGGCACGCGGCGGCTATTATTTTTCCTGTTTCTTGTCTTGCATACTGTCTTTTTCCGGTGTCTCTGTCGGCGCACCTTGATTGATAGCCTCATTATTACTCTGACCACCGGCACGTTTATCCGATTTTTCCAGCAACTGTACCGTTTCTTTATCCGTTCGGATGTGAATGTCGTGTTCAATACGCACGTTCATGTTAATGGTGATCGGCTCTTTCGGCGGCGCCACCTCAATACGCGGGGTGCAACCGGTTAGCAACGTAACGACTATCGCGGCACAGGCTGTTTTCATCTCATTCCCCTTTAATTTTCATAGTGAGTTACTCAGCGGCCTGCTGCTCCAGCGATGCCTTTAGATTGTCGCCAAAGCGCAGGCTGTGCCATAACTGGAAAACATTCTCCTGCTGGCGATAATTGAGCACAATGTCACGCCGCGACTGGTCATCCATCACGCTTTGCCCTGTAACGCGCGATACCAGCGACAATTCGCCGCGCTGACTGAGATCCATCGTCACCCAAGAACGGCCGATCTCGATATAACGCAACCAGGCAACCACGGCGGCGTTGGCGACGCTGTTGCGCGCCAGTTGATCCGCCAGTTGCGGATCAAGCCGTACCGTCAGCGGCGTATCATTGGTAAATTTGCCGTCCTGCACCAACATCGAAGGGTGGCTAAAATTCAACGGTACTACCCCGCTGATACGGCCGGACATCGACAGCTTTTTCGCTTTCAATCCATTCACCAGTTCACCGATGTCGATGCCCTGTAACCGCAATATCGCTGCATCATGCGCCGGCAAGCGCAGCGGCGACAGCGACACATGTCCATCCAGCACATCCAGCTCCAACTGCGCCAGCGTCAACGGGCGACGTTCGCTGTAGGGGTAAGCGCCATACATCTGTATGTCGATATTTTGCATCGGAAACAGGCTGTCGAGCCGGTTAATGCGTAACGCCACCGGACGGGAGATTCCCAGTTGCCAGCGATGATTTTCAAACCGGTACGGCAGCACAAAGTTTACGCCGCTGACATCGCCATCCTCCAGCCAGGCGTTGCCGTTTTTCACCACCCAATGTCCGCCCGCGTGGAATCCCTGACCACGTGCAGCGGAAAACGCCGCCTGTGCATAAAACTGACCGGAACGGATCGCCAGCTTCCAGTTTGGCGGCAGCAAAGTCTGGAATACCCGTAGTGGTTGCGGCGCCCACCAACCGCTGCCGCGCAGCCGTTGTCCATCCCAGCGGCCGTTAAGCTGGACGGGGCCGACCGCATCCGCCTGCAACCGACCTCGCCACTGAAAATCCTGCGGATTACGCCCACGAATATCAAGAGTCAGCGCCGTGGCGGGTAATTCTCCTGCGCCACGAAAATTCACCTGCTTCGCCGCCAGCGTCAGCGCGCCGAATAGCGTTCCCGCCGTCGGATCGCGATGCCAGCGTAATGGTTCGGTCAACGTCAACCGGGGCTGATCCACCGTCACCACACCGTAACGGAGTTGGTTAAGCCCGCTGGAGAGCGATTCAACTTCAATCAGGTCGTTCAGCCAGCGGCCATGGCCGGCGATATCCCAACGGCCCTGCAACGGCGGCAACTCCCCTTCGCCCCAGTAGCGCCAGCGCCAGTCGCCGTTATCCGGCCAGAATTGCTGTGCTTTGCCGTCCAGATGCAGGCGAAAACGCCCCCAATAGCTATCGCGGACTTTCACAATCGCCTGCAACCTGCCGCTGACGCCCCCTCGGGTTACCTGAATACCCGCCAGCGGCCAGCGCGCTTCTTCCAGCGTCACGGTTGGGCGCGGCATTCCCCAGGCGCGTAACAGCGAACCGGGCAACAATGTGACGGTAGGGTCCAACGCCGCGCCGTTCACCACACCCGGTAACGACGCGAATAGCGATAAATCGGGTAAGTTAACCTGCCCGGTGAGTTGAAAACGCATATCGCTATCGGTCAGCCCCAGCAAACCGGGCCCCAGCGATAAAACGGCGTTCGCACGGCCGTTATGACCTTGCGTCAGGAGATTGATTCGTGCCTCCAGCCGTAGCGGATCACGCGGTTGTAATAAGTCATACAGCGTCAGCGAGACGCCGCCCTTTAGCGGCTGACCAGCGTAAGGCCAATGCCACTGACCGCCCTGAATACGAAGATGACCGTCGCTGACCTGCCACGGCAACGTCAGCAACGGTTCGGTCATTGACGCCACACTGACCGTCAGCTCGCCCTGATTACCCTGCCAGCGCAACACCGCACTGGCCGGCTCAGGTAACCGCAACGGCAGGTATTGTCCTTGCACCTCGCCGCGTTGCGGCAGTCGGTTGAGCGTCGGCGCCAGGTGCATCGCACCGTTGACCTGCAACGGCGCCGCTTGCGTCGCGGCGTGCATCTGGCCTTGTTGCAGCGTCAATTCCGTGCCGTGCAGTTCGGCCTGCACCTGTAGCAGGTCGCTCTGAATCCGCAGTTGCTGGCGCGATGCGTCGCTAGAGAATTGCAGGCTACCGGCCTGATTCAGCCAGGGTGCCACCGTGACGCGATGCAACGTCAGCTCCGCTTCAGGCAGCCACCGTTGCCACTGAGCCAGTTGCAACGCAGCCATCCCGGAAGAGGCCGGCCATTGCCGCAAACACACGGCATCCAACGTCAACGCTTGTGCATCCAATCGCCAGAGCCCTTGATGATAACGGACCCGCAACCCGGACAGCGCGGCGGCGCGACACGGCGCCAGATGAAGTTGCGCGTCAGGCAGCCAAAACCCACCTTGCCGCCAACCGGGCGTCGCCTCCATCACCAGGCTGGCGCCAACGGGCAAATAAGGCCGCAACACCATCGGCAGCCAACGCGGCATCGTCCAGCAGGCAGCCGATACCCCCAGCGCCAGCACCAACGCCAGTACGGCCAGCCAACCAGCACAGCGCATTAACTTCAGCATGGGTTACGTTTCAGGGTTATTCCGGTCGTCATCATTTTGTCATTCAGTGCGAATCGTTACGGTTTTTAAACCCAATGTCACCATTCAGTTCACATTCCACCGCAAAATCCGTACATCTCAATTACCTGATTGTGATAAAATTTTTACATAAGCACGGTATTTGATTACACAATCTACCGGTTACAGGCTCGGTGACGCTATTCCGAACGCATCGTGCCCGACCGAATGATACATTCATCAGCATTGTTGTTTATTTAGACAATACGGACCTGCTCGGCCCTTCAATCATCGCAAAAAGGGATGTTCCATGCGTAAAAACTATCCAGTCAGTCAACGTCAGTATCCGTTGGATGCCAAGACTAAACTGATGTCGGTGACCAACCCTGACAGCCTCATTACCTACGCTAATGCCGATTTCATCAAAGTCAGCGGTTACGAGCCGGAAGAATTGATGGACCAGCCGCATAATATTATCCGTCACCCGGATATGCCACCTTCCGCCTTCGCAGACATGTGGAATACCTTAAAAGCCGGAAAAATCTGGACCGGCGTGGTCAAAAACCGCCGCAAGAACGGTGATCACTATTGGGTTCGCTCCAGCACCACGCCGTTAAAGCGGGATGGCAAGCTAGTGGGCTACATGTCGGTACGTACCGCCGCCACGACGGAAGAAATCCGTCAGGCCGAAGCACTCTATGCACAGGTGAACCAGGGCACCCTGAAAAACCGCGCCTTCCATCATGGTTTGCTGGTGTATACCGGCCCGCTGAAATGGCTGAGCCTGTTCAAAACCATGCCGTTACGCTGGCGTATTCGTAGCTATTTTGGGCTGCTGGGGTTGATGCCGCTGGCTATAGCATTCGCGCTGTTGCCCAAAACCGCGCTGGTCTGGGGGCTGTTTGCCGCCTTGATCGCCTGCGCCTGCCTGTTCTGTGAGTTGCTGGTGCAGCACGTCGCCAAACCGGTGGAACAGATTCTTGAACAGGCCATGTGTTCCGCCTCAGGCCAGGCCAACAGTTTGACCCAATTCAATCGCGCCGATGAGATAGGTATGCTGATGCGCGCGGTCAATCAATCCGGCATGAACTTCCGCACCTTTGTGGATGACGTCAACGTCAACCTGCAAGAGCTCAAAACCGCGTGCAGTGACATCGCTCAAGGCAACCACATCCTGGCTGAATGTTGCGAAAAAACCGAAGAGAGCCTGCAACAAACCGCCGCGTCGGTGGAACAATTGACCGCCACCATCAAAAGCAATGCCGATGCATCGCTGCGGGCATCGCAGTATGCGCAAGACGTTAATCAGGTCGTCAATGTGGGAGAGCAGGCCGTTACGGAAGTCGCCAACACCATGGAGGCGATTACCCGCGCCAGCGAACGCATCACCGACATCATCAGCGTGCTGGATAATCTGGCATTCCAGACCAATATTCTGGCGGTCAACGCCGCGGTAGAGGCCGCGCACGCCGGAGAACAAGGTAAAAGCTTCGCGGTCGTCGCCAGCGAGGTTCGCTCGCTGGCGCAACGCAGCGCCGCTTCCGCCAAAGACATCGCCGCGCTTATCGACAATACGCTGGCCAGCATCCACGCCGGCGATCAGCAGGTCGCGCATACCAACCGCTCCATGAACAACATCCTGGTTAAAGTGCAGGAGGTGACGCATTTGATGAACGACATCAGTCTGGCCACCAAGGAGCAGTCGCAGGGATTGCTGCAGATCAACGACGCGGTCAACCGTATCGATGAACTGACTCACCAGAACACCGCGCTGGCCAGCCAGTCCAATTCCGCCACCGGACACCTGCAACAACAAATCGCCAGTATGGCGCAGGCCATTTCCGTATTCGGCGCATCCAAATAAGCGGCGATCCCTATTCAGGAGGGGTTCCTCCCCTCCTGTTTCATCGCGATATGCGCCGCCATCACAATCTTTTCATCACGTTATCATGATAAGGGTAACCGTTTGTCTGTTTATCGTTTTCTGCTAGTTTAAACGGGCCGCTGCCTTCACATTGCATACCGGGCGTGCGGCGAACAATACCCTGCGGAGAAACAATCATGAAGCTGGCGATTTACAGCACCAAACAGTATGACCGTAAATACCTGGAACAGGTGAATCAACAGTTCGGGTATGAACTGGAATTTTTCGATTTTATGCTGAGCCCGCGCACCGCCAAAATGGCCGCCGGCTGCGACGCCGTTTGCATCTTCGTCAACGATGACGCCGGGCGTGAGGTGCTGACGGCGCTGGCGAATAGCGGTATCAGAATACTGGCGTTACGCTGCGCCGGTTTTAACAACGTCTCTCTGGATGCCGCCCGCGAACTGGGTATTCAGGTGGTGCGCGTACCGGCCTACTCGCCGGAAGCGGTAGCGGAACACGCGGTAGGTATGATGATGAGCCTGAACCGCCGCATTCATCGTGCCTATCAACGCACTCGCGACGCCAATTTCTCACTGGAAGGACTGATTGGCTTCAACATGTACCAGCGCACCGCCGGGGTGATCGGCACCGGTAAAATCGGCATCGCCGCCCTGCGCATCCTCAAAGGCTTCGGCATGACGCTGCTGGCGCACGATCCTTATCCGAATCCGCAAGCACTGGAACTGGGCGCAGAGTATGTCGACCTTGATACCCTGTACGCCCGCTCAGACGTAATTTCGCTGCACTGCCCGCTAACGCCGGAGAATCACCATCTGCTTGACCGCGACGCGTTTGCACGCATGAAAAATGGTGTGATGATCATCAACACCAGCCGCGGAGGATTGATTGACTCGCAGGCGGCGATCGACGCGCTGAAACAGCAAAAAATCGGGTCGCTGGGCATGGATGTGTATGAAAACGAACGCGACCTGTTCTTTACCGACAAATCCAACGATGTGATCCAGGACGATGTGTTTCGTCGACTCTCGGCTTGTCACAACGTGTTGTTCACCGGCCATCAGGCCTTTTTAACGGAAGAAGCGCTGACCAGCATCGCCGAAACCACGCTGCACAACATCAAACAACTGAGTGAAGGCGCGCCCTGCCCTAATCAGGTCAATTCTTGACGCCGGTTATCGGCGGCATCGTACCGCCGATAACTTAACCTGCCGGACAACTGCCGTTCATCAACGCCGTTTCGCTGCAACGTTTGCCATTAGCCAGCAGGCAAGTACCGATACTCGCCCCGTTCAGTTGACGCGAAAACCCCATACGCCCGCCCGCCAGCGTACAGTTTACTTCCGCCGGCGAGCCTTGCCCCTGCCACACCGTGCGCTGCGGCGCTACCACCTCCGGAACCGACGCCGATTCCGTTTGTCCGCCACTGCAAGCCACCAGCATCAATGTGGCGCCCGCCACCAGCCATTGCGGCATATTCATCTTCTTATCGACTCCTGTGTTGTGGATATGAGAAGCAACCGATCCATTTTATCGCCAGACGGCAGAATACAGCCTAATCCTATTTACTTCACTTCTTTACCACCCTTTTACGGTGTCAGCGGTAACGGCTCATCACCGGTTTTCATCTCTCATGTTTTTACGCACGGTAAGTAACAAATACAATTATTTTCAGGAGGATAAAATATATTTCCTTATTTTTCAGCCACTAAAGACAGTCATTTGCGGGTCGATTAATAGTTAGGCTGATAATCAATCAGCGCCATCGCCAACGGGAGTAGATAATGGCACCTGCAAGAAAACGTTTTTTTGACCTGAATGTCTCCAGCAAGCTGTACCTGGGGTTTGCCGTCATTTTACTGTTAGTGGTTCTCTCCTCAGCACTCGGTGTTTACCGTTTTTCGACCATCAAAACGTACTACGGCAAGACCGACCTGATGCACAACGTCATCATGGATATTTTTCAGGTCAAGATCGCCCGAACCAAGTATTTGGTCAGCAATGACAATGAGCCTTACGACACCATGCTCAGTTATAGCCATGATCTGGCTAAAAACCTTGAACAGGGGAACCGGCTCTATACGGAAAGCGAGTTCAGAGACCCGCTGGTGCGAATGCAAAAACATCTGGTCGCATTACAGCAATCCATCAACGACATGGCCCGCGCCAAACAAGCGCTTACCGACGCAAGCGCCCGGTTTAATCGTATTCCGATCGATGCAGCCATCTCCCGCTTTCGCCGCAGCCTGGCGACCATCGCGTTTTCATCCGATAACGACCGGGAAAAAGCCGTCGATCTCACGCTGGCGCTGGCGTCTTACAACGCGACTGCCGATGCGGTGGTGATTGAACGCACTCCCGCCTCGCTGAATACGTTACAAAGCCGTTTTAGCGATATCGAAAAAAGTTATCGCGATCTTGCCGCGCAGCTCCCGGCCGATAAGCAAACCGCACTGGATGAATTATGGGGAAACCTCGTTAACCTGAAAACGGCTGCAGAAAATTACCTGACCGCTTACAAGGGATTGTCGGATGCAGAAGCGGCGGTAAAAAGCGACGGCGATAACGTCAGCAATATCGCCAAAGAAATCATCCGCCGCCTGGGCGAGATCAACACCACGCTCACCAGCAACGCCATCACCGGTGCGACGGCTTTTGCCTTACTGGCGCTGATATTCGGCGTACTGGTATCACGCTATATCACCCGCCAGATCACGACGCCGGTGTCCCACAATCTGGCGCTGGCGGAGCGCATCGCCAGCGGCGACCTGACGGCCCATATCGAAACGAACCGGCGTGATGAACTGGGCCAGTTGACCACAGCCATGGCCGGCATGAATGGACGATTACGTCAGATGATCGGCGATATCCGCGACAGCGTTGGCCGTGTGGCGGCCTCAGCGGCGCAAATCGCCCACGGCAACCATGAACTGTCGTCTCGCACCGAGCAGCAATCTGCCGCCGTCGTCCAGACCGCCGCCAGCATGGAGCAGTTAACTTCAACGGTAAAAAATAACGCCGACAACGCCCGCCATGCCAGCCAGATTGCGGCGGAAGCCTCCAGAGACGCCGACACCGGCGGCAATGTGGTGCAAAACGTCGTTAATACCATGCATGACATCGCCGTCAGTTCGAAAAAAATCGCCGATATTACCGATGTCATCAACAGCATCGCTTTCCAGACCAACATCCTGGCGCTGAACGCTGCTGTGGAAGCAGCTCGTGCCGGCGAACAAGGACGAGGTTTCGCCGTCGTCGCCGGCGAAGTACGCAATCTGGCGCAACGCAGTGCTCAGGCCGCACGTGAAATCGCATCTCTGATTGCCGAGTCAGTGAGCCGTATCGATGCCGGAGCCATGCTGGCGGCGGAAGCAGGAGACGCCATGCAGAAAATCCTGCGTTCGGTTTCCCGTGTTAACGATATCATCGGCGATATTGCCGCCGCATCCGATGAACAACGCCGCGGTATTGAACAAATCGCCGACGCAGTCAGCGAACTGGATGCCACCACCCAGCAAAACGCATCGTTGGTTACCGCATCGGCCTCCTCCGCCAGTTCGCTGGAAGAACAATCCGTACAACTGGCGGCGCTGGTGAGCCATTTCCGCCTGATGCAGAATGTGCAGCACGAACGCCACCAGCTCACGCCGCCGCCCGCCAGCCGCACGCTTCTCCCGGCCGCAGATCAAGCCCGGCCGGCGTTAACCCACAACGCGCGCCAAAGCCAACAGAACTGGGAAAGCTTTTAGATGACCACGCCTCATAATGCGTAATCCGTTGCAAGCCGCAAACAATCACCCCCTACAGAAGAGGTGATGTAACGCGGACGACAAAAAACCGGCAAGGATGCCGGTTTCGTGAGGGATACGATGAGAAGTCGGCCGGCATCATGCCGTTACCGCCTGGTCGGTTAGCGATCTTCGATCGAATGCATCTCCACTTTCTCTGTCAGCGTCACTTCCACCTTGATGTCATCCGTCAACGTCAGCATCGCTTGCTTGTCGCGGCTCACCAACGCAGTACGCTGCGGAATAAGGAATTGCCGTACGCTTTCACCCTCAATCATATCCTTGCCGTTATCAACGCCATGCCGCGCCGATAACAGGTAATTCACCATGCCGTTATAGGTAATGCGATAACCCCCGCTTGATGATTCAACCCGGTAATTAAGGGTAATTTTCGGCAACGCCGCCTTATAAGTACCGCGAATCTCATCCCAACGCGCCGGGTTTCCCGTCAGATAGACGGAATCTACCCAGTTCGTATTGCCCTGCAACACATGTGAGGTGCTATAGGTAAAGTAATACGGCGAGATAAACGTACTATTCAGGCTCGTTGTTTTCGTGCGAAACACAGAACATCCTGACAGCATCGCCGTGACCGCCACGGCCAGAAGCAGTTTCTTCATGGGTATTTTTCTCTTTTCACCAACAGTTTCACCCCGAACGAGGGTCAGGCCGGTTTTCTGTCATCATCCGCCAGACAGCGCACAAACACCGGAGTGCGCTTACAGAATAGCAGCGATTTTATCGGTTGATGCCGTGAAAAAAGGGCAACTCAGGGGATAATTATCCCTATCGACCGGCGCCCATCGATACCTGAAATCCATCCGTTTGTTTGTTCCTTCATCAACAAACACACCTGAATAGTGTATTCAGCTACAGACGATAATATAACGCCATCGTTCTTCTCATGACGCTGAAATAGTACCGACTTTAGTGATTCAAACACTGAAGCGGTCTCCCATTCATCCTGACGGCGTTAATTCGCCTGATTGACGTCAACTAATTACGCTAATTAAACGCCTATGAAAAAGAATAACACCACCCGCAAACAACTCTTCGTCGTGATAAAAAAAACGCGTTCGTTTACGAAGAAAACGGAAATAAACTCTCAGTCACGACAAAATACGTCAGAAACCAATAATACGGCGTCTGGTTATTCTGTTTCGCCAGCAACCGGGTTAGACAATATTCGACCATCTGCACCGGAATCCGCCCGGCCGTCATCGGCACCAACCACCGCCAGCCAACCGACGCCGCCCACCACACCGCCGGTGACAACGGTTCCGCCGCTGCCTAAATTTTCCCCACCACAGACGCCCACCCCGCCTGTGGAGGCACCAACACCACCTGCTGCAGCCAATGCTGTTCCGGCCAGCCAGCCGACGCCGGCACCGACTGCCGCCGCGCCCACCACCGAGCCGGCCGCACCGCAAGAATCGTCCACCCCGCCGTTTGCACCGGATTACGCCGCCGCGGGCAGCCAGTTAAGCAAGCTGATGTCCGGCATGGCGGCGCCGTTGTCGCGGTTGACGAGTAGCCTGCAAGGTTTTACAAGCCAATCCTTGAAGTCTGCTACGCCTAAACCAGCGGACAATACCGGAACATCGCCCAGTCGAGTAGACTCAATATCTTTACCAACAGCACCTGCACAAAAAATCAATGTGCCAATCCCAGCGGGCAGGAGCAGTACGATTCAGCGCGCACTCGCAACCGGTGCTGCATATAAACAAGGCAATATTGAAGGCCTTGATGATGCTCACACTCGCGCACTGATAGCGTCAACTGCCGCTACAGAAAGTGCGGGTGGCAAATTAGATATTCGCAATTCAGCCGGATATCTCGGCCGTTATCAGGCTGGTGCAGGTTGGCTTGCCGAAGCGGGGTTGATTGCAGGCGGTGCCAATGCCGTTATCGCCGCGATGAAAGCGGACGGATTCACCAATGAGTATAAATGGGGAAAATCCGGTGGTATGACTCGCTTTCTGAAAAATAAAAACAACTGGAAGAATGGACTGGACTATGACAAATATTTGTCCAGTGCAGAGATACAAGACAACGCCTTTAAAACTAATTCTGATAAAGCCTATGCGTACTTAGTTAAGAAGGGAGTCATTAAGCCAGAAATGACTCAAAATGAAATTGCCGGCATTCTCAAAGCACGACACATTGGTGGCATTGGCGGTGCAATAAAAGCGGCTAGAAATATTGAAGGGGCCAAGGATGCCAATGGCACTTCTGCCCTGAAGTATAAAAACGATTTGGCTGACGGCAATGTGTTTATTGAAAGTTATCAGTCAATAACACCGAAAAAAGAAGATACCATTGACACACCGTCAAATAGTTCGCCCTCTCCCAGAAGAGAGTTTAATTATAAAAAGTACGACTATGAACTAACCGATGCACTCAATAAACAAATGGCTTTAGATGGAAGTAGCAAAGCAACCTATGGGAACTATGGAGCCGTAACTAGAAGTACTGTGAAAGGTTATATGGATCCTCAGAAAAACATGAGTGAAAGTTCAATGTATCAATTCTTAGATCTGACGGAATCAGCAGAGTTACCAGAAAAAACCATAAAAGAAACGCTTAAAGGAAAGGGAGTACTATCAGGAAAAGAAAAGGTATTTATTAATGCCGCAAAAAAATATGGTATTAACGAAGCATATCTTGTAGCACATGCTTTAGTAGAGACAGCGAATGGAACTTCTCCTTTTTCGACTGGGCATCATACTAAAAATGGAAAAAAAATATATAACATGTTCGGAATTAAAGTATTTCCTAAGAATACAGCCCCTGGAATAGATCTTGCGTACGATGAGAACTGGTTTTCTGTGGATGCAGCAATTGACGGTGGTGCAAAATGGATTTCAAGTCATTATATCAATAGAAAAACAGGCCAGAATACACTATATAACATGAGGTGGAATCCCAAAAAACCTGCGACTCATCAATACGCAACCGCAATAAATTGGGCAACAGATCAGTCTATCAAGATGAAAAAAATGATGGATACATTCCCCAATGCAAAACTAAAATTTGAAATACCTGAATATAAAAAGTAATCAAAAAACCACTCTCCATACAGTGGAGAGTAGTTTTAAACTAAAAAACTATCGTCGGATAGAAACGCTATACAGTGAATCCGGAATGTCATAAGTATTCTTCCCCCCTCATGTTTATGGTGCCACCAGACTCCCCTGGCGCGCACTTAATGGTACACTTAGCCCCCAGCAATGCTGGAGCACCGGCCCTATGAACATGAGTTACCGTTAAATGTCAGAAAATCAATCTGTTACACCCAAGCAAATCTATAACCTCAACAAACTGCAAAAGCGCCTGCGCCGTAACGTGGGCGAAGCGATTGCCGATTTCAACATGATTGAAGATGGCGATCGGATCATGGTCTGCCTGTCCGGTGGCAAAGACAGCTACACCATGCTGGAGATCCTGCGTAACCTGCAACAGAGCGCGCCGGTGAACTTCTCGCTGGTGGCGGTGAATCTGGACCAGAAGCAGCCGGGATTCCCGGAACATGTGCTGCCGCAGTATCTGGACAGTATCGGCGTGGAATATAAGATTGTGGAAGAAAATACCTACGGCATCGTGAAAGAGAAGATTCCGGAAGGGAAAACCACCTGTTCGCTTTGCTCTCGCCTGCGTCGCGGCATTCTGTACCGTACCGCCACCGAACTGGGCGCCACCAAGATAGCACTCGGCCATCACCGCGATGACATCCTGCAAACGCTGTTTCTCAACATGTTCTACGGCGGCAAACTCAAAGGTATGCCGCCTAAGCTGATGAGCGATGACGGCAAACACGTGGTGATTCGTCCGCTGGCGTACTGCCGTGAAAAAGATATTGAGCGCTTTGCCGAGGCCCGCCAGTTCCCGATCATCCCGTGTAATCTGTGCGGCTCCCAACCTAACCTGCAGCGTCAGGTGATCAAAGACATGCTGCGCGACTGGGATAAACGCTACCCCGGCCGTATCGAAACTATGTTCAGCGCCATGCAAAATGCGGTGCCGTCGCATCTGTGCGACACCGCCTTGTTTGATTTTAAATCGATTCGTCAAGGCAGCGCGGTAGTAGACGGCGGCGATTTAGCGTTCGACCGCGAAGAAATGCCGCTACAACCCGCAGGCTGGCAGCCGGATGAGGACGACGAAGACAACGCCCGGTCGCCGGAACGGCTGGACGTACTGGAAATTCGTTAACCTGCCCTTTTACTGGTTTATCGGCGGTCACATGGCCGCCGACATATCTCGCGGATTGCCTGCAACGTAGAGCCTATCCCAGTAGGCGTTATTGGCGCAGCCAGTTTGGCTCGGACAGAGCGGAGAAGCCGGAGCCTGAGGATTTCGCGCACTGCTCAGGGCTAAAACGGCCAGTGAAATAGCCCTAATGGGATAGGCTCTGATTACCATGACCGTTCAGCGCACACGCATGTTCACAAACGGCATACAGCCCGTAGCGGCCCCGGTACAGAAACGTCGTAATATTGCGGGCAAAAAAAAGCCGACGAAACGTCGGCATGGTGTGAATTAATTGTGCTATGCAGTAATTCAAAAAAGGAAGTAAGACAATATGGAGCGCAACGCCCATCGCTTGACGTTGCATTCACCTGCGGGAAGAATAGTGCCGCAGGTATAGTTAAAAAATGTTGATATGGCTCAATATTGGCAATGCTTTTTATCACCACCGCAAGTTGTGTGATATTTCGCGCAATTATTTCGTTATTCCGCTCACAACCATTTACTGCGCTTTAACCACCAGGCAACGCCGCTCACTAATAACACCAACATCAGGCAAAATACGCCAAACCCGATGCCGCTATTCGCGCCCGGCATTCCGCCCAGATTCACGCCGAATAACCCGGTCAGAAACGTCGTAGGCAAAAAGACCATCGCCAGCAACGACATAGTATAGGTACGCCGATTCATCGCATCCGTCATCAGTGAGGTGATTTCATCGGCAATAACCGTTGTGCGGGCGATGCTGGCGTCTAAATCCTCCAGGCCGCGACCAAGACGCTCGGCAATTTCCTGCATACGACGGCGATCATCATCCTGCATCCAGCTAAATTTCTCACCGGAAAGACGCGAGAAAATATCACGCTGCGGCGTCATGTAACGGCGCAATACAATCAGTTGCTTGCGAATCAGCGCCAGTTCGCCGCGCGGCGGAATGCGTTGCTCTAACAAAGCATCTTCCAGATCGATGATTTTCTCATGCAGTTCGTCAATAAACTCGCTGGTGTGATCGGTCAACGCTTCCGCGACAGACACGATCCAGTCGCCGCTATTGGCAGGCCCGTTGCCCTCTTTCAGATCACTCATGACTTCATCAATCGCCGCAACCTTGCGGCGACGCGTAGAGACAATCAGGCGATCAGTAATAAATACCCGGATAGCGACCAACTCGTCCGGCCGGGCATTGGGATTGTAATTGATGCTGCGCAAGGTCACTAACGTGCCTTCGCCAAGCCGAACCACGCGCGGGCGAGCGCTTTCTCCCGCCAGTGCATGGCGCACACTATCCGGCAACAGTGTGGTTTCATGCAGCCAGCGCACGCTGGCCGGTTGCGTCGAGTCGAGATGCAGCCAGACGGGCAGCCCTTCTTCCGTCATCCCCCGCTCCGCCAGCGGCAGAACACCTCCCCGACCATCCAATTGATAAGTAAAGACTGCCCCCGTCAGCGGGATCGCATTACTTTCCGTCACATCCACACATCTTCTCCTGCCATGCACACCACATCCATCTTACTGCCTGTGTCGGCCGCTGCAATCGGAAACCGGCGCATCGCTTGTTGCGGTGATAACGCCGCAATTTGAGAACGCGACCAATAAACGCCCCGGCTCCTGACGTATCAAACTCCAGTGCATCTGCATCTTAAAACCGACGCCAACAGGCTGTTAATGTTTCAAAATATAGAGCGTATGACTGTAGGCCACGTCTTCCGGGTTAGTAATGGGATACCCTTTTACCCAGGGCTTAATCAGGCGCCCATTGGTGTATTGGTAAATCGGGGCGATCGGCGCCTGCTCCGCCAGAATTTGCTCGGCGCGGTTGTAATCCTCGTTGAGGATCTTCCGGTCGGTCTGTCCGGCGGTATCCGCCATCAGGCGATCATAATCAGCATTATTGAAGCGGGCGATATTGCCGCTGTGGCTGGTGGTCAGCAACGACAGGAACGTGGAAGGCTCATTGTAATCGCCGATCCAGGACGCGCGTATCACATCAAAATTACCTGAGTTACGGCTGTCGATATACGTCTTCCACTCCTGATTCACCAGTTTGACGTCTACACCGAGTTTCGTCTTCCACATTGATGCCACCGCAATGGCGATTTTCTGGTGAACCTCCTGCAGGTTATACAGCAGCGTCAGCTTCAACGGCCTGGACGGGCCATACCCCGCTGCCGCCATCAGCGCCTTGGCCTGCATATCCAGTTCAGCCTGTGAATACTGCTGCAACTGGCCCGGCTGCGGCGTGAAACCGGCGGTCACATCGGGTGTGAAGCGATAGGCCGGTTTTTCCCCGGTCCCCAGTACCTTTTCCGCAATGATCTTGCGGTCAATGGCATAGGACAGCGCTTTACGCACCCGTATGTCGTTGGTCGGCGCACGCTGGGTATTAAACGCATAGTAATAGGTACCCAGTTGATCCGGCGTAAAGACTTGCCCCGGCAGATCTTTCAACAGTTTCTGATACTGATTTTTGGGGAATGATTCGGTGATATCGATATCGCCGGCGAGATAGCGCTTGGCGGCATTCGACTCCTGGTTAATCGGCACGAATGTGACCTGCGTCAGGCGGGTATTGGCGTGATCCCAATACTGGTCATTCGGCGTTAATACCAGCTTCTCATTCACCACGCGATCTTTCAGTACGAAAGCGCCGTTACCCACTAAATTACCGGGTTTTGTCCACTCATTGCCGTATTTCTCCACCGTGGCCTGATGCACCGGATACAAGCTGAAATTCGCCATCAGACTGAGGAAATAAGGCACCGGTTTACTGAGCTGTACTTTGAGCGTGTGATCGTCGACCGCAACCACGCCAAGCTTATCGGCAGGCAGCTTGCCGGTCAGGATCTCATCGGCATTGACGATCCCCGCCATCCGGGCAAACCAGCCAAACGACGAATTGTTCTGCGGCGTCACTAACCGCCGCCAGCTGTAAACAAAATCTCGGGCCGTTACCGGATCGCCGTTCGACCAACGCGCATCCGTCCGAAGAGTAAACAAAAAGGTACGGTTATCGTTAGTCTGCCAGCGCTGGGCAACGCCGGGAATCGGGTTGCCTTGCGCATCCTGATTGACTAACCCCTCGAATAAGTCGCGAATCACCTGAATTTCCGGCAACCCCACGGCTTTGATTGGGTCCAGCGAGGCGGGTTCGTCTTTAATATGACGTACGACCTGCTGTTGCTCTGCCAGCACCGTACCGGGTGGAACCTGCGCCGCACCGGCCGACGTCATCAGCGTTGTCATCAGTACTGCGGAAAGCGCACTCATGGAGACGGCAGAATAACGAAATTGCATGTTGTGTTTGTCCTTACCAAAGAGGCCCTGTCTTCGCCGCCACGCTGCATCGTGTCACTCACATGATTTGGGCACATGATTTGGGGCGAATGCGAATCAAAAAAACGTTATCAGACTGACAGTTATCATAGTCGCAAACCGGTCTTTCCAGCCAGTGGTCCGGCTGCGGTTTGCGGGGCGTCCCGCGAATTCGGGCTTGCCTGCAAGACCGGCATAAATTTTTTGTTATTATCAGGCGAAACAACGTCGAACCGATTTCAGGACATCATCATGACAGACGCCGGGTTTGTACAACGCCCTCGAACCGAACGCGGGTTCTTTGTTTCGCCAGGTCAGGAGTATGGACGTTCCCGGCTGGGCGCGCCGTTGCTTTGGTTTCCGGCGGAAAGAGCCGGAAAGCACAGTGGGCTGATTCTCGCCGGAACGCACGGCGATGAAACGGCATCGGTGGTGGCGCTGTCCTGCGCGTTGCGCACACTGGCTCCAGGAAAACGGGCTCATCATGTGGTGCTGGCGGTCAATCCGGACGGTTGCCAATTGGGCCTGCGCGCCAACGCCTACGGCGTCGACCTCAACCGCAATTTTCCGGCGGCCAACTGGCAGCCCGCCGACACCGTCTATCGCTGGAGCGAAGATACCCCGGTACGCGACGTGCGGCTCTCCACCGGCGATGCCCCAGGCTCGGAACCGGAAACGCAGGCGTTATGCCGCCTGATCGAACGGTTATCGCCGCCGTGGGTCGTCTCCTTGCACGAACCGTTGGCTTGCATTGATGATCCGCTGCATTGCGAGCTGGGCGCCTGGCTGGCGGAAGAGTTGACGTTGCCGCTGGTCGACAATGTGGGGTATCCGACACCGGGTTCGTTTGGCAGTTGGTGTGCCGAGCGCCGGTTGCCTTGTATTACCGTCGAGTTACCGGCAATTGCCGCCGACAGTGCCAATCAGCGCTATCTACCGGCCCTGACCCGGTTGCTGTCGCGTAATTTTTTATACCAATGTTGATAATGTTGCCCTACACTAATCGACATGTTAATCACCTGTAATAAAGGACGTAAGCATGTCAACAAATGTACATTTTCAGGGTAATCCGGTACCGGTAGCAGGATCGTTCCCGGCCGCAGGCAGCAAAGCGCCGGCGTTTTCACTGGTTGCCAAAGATCTTGCTGATGTGGCGCTGAGCCACTACGCAGGCAAGCGTAAAGTCCTGAACATTTTCCCAAGCATCGATACCGGTGTATGCGCCGCGTCCGTGCGTAAATTCAACCAGTTGGCTTCCAGCCTCGATAATACCGTCGTACTGTGCATTTCCGCCGACCTGCCGTTTGCCCAGTCTCGCTTCTGCGGTGCCGAAGGTTTGAACAATGTGGTCGTGCTGTCTACTCTGCGCGGCGCGGAATTCAAAGAAAACTACGGTGTAGCGATTGCCGAAGGCGCCCTGAAAGGGCTGACTGCTCGTGCCGTCGTGGTGCTGGATGAAAACGACAACGTACTGCACAGCGAGCTGGTGAACGAAATCACCAACGAGCCGGACTACGATGCAGCCATCGCCGTACTGAAGTAAATCACGTTATCGCCGTATGCTGTCATTCCGGCGCTAAACCGCATGAAAATGCCAGTCTGTCGACTGGCATTTTTTATTGCTCGCTCAATGCAGCCTTATTCCCTACAGGCAACCGACGGTACGGCGCTTCTCATCGCGCGGTTACCCAGCGTACACAACACTAATACCAACATCATGCCCCACTCCACCAGCAAGGTAACGATCAGCGCATCGTCAAACTGCCCGCCGCGAGTATGCAGCACCTGTACCAGCGCCGTTCCCAGCACGATCGGCCCCAGCCCGAACGATGCCTGTTGCATGGTGGAAAGCAGCGCACTGCCTGCTCCGGCCTGCTGCATCGGCACATCGGCAAGCCCGATACGATAAAAGCTACTCACGATAAACGCCTGGCCGAAGCCAATCATCATCGTTGCGGGCAACAGTTGCAGCACCGATACCGGCCAACGCCACGCCAACGAGACCATCAATAATACCAACCCGCTCATCTGGATAGCGCAGCCCGTCAGCAACGCACCGCGATTCCCCACACGGGCGGTCAGGCGAGCGCTGAGCAGCGAAGCCACAAAATACGACAACCCTAAACCGATAAAACTGTTACCCGATTGCAGCGGAGTAAACCCCGCACCGGATTGCAGGGTATAAGCCACCGCGAACATGAATCCGCTCCAGCTGGAAAAAAACAGCAACGCCAGCAACAAACCAAAACGGATCCCCGGCAGTCTGAACAATGCCGGCGGCAGCAAGGGCGCAGGCTGGCGCCGTTCTACCCGCCATAGCCACGCAAACCACACCAGACTACTCAACAACACGGCAAGACAAGGCCATGGCCAATGCAAGAGCGGCCCCAGCGCCAGCGGAAACAGTACGCTGGCCAGCAGTAATGACAGCAACACTGTGCCGGGCAGATCCAATGCCACTGGTTTTTCCCCCCGCGTATCCGGCAGATGCAACGGCGCCAGCAGCAATATCAGCAGGCAGACCGGCAGATTAACCAAAAACACGCTACGCCAGCCATAACCGGCAATATCCAGCTGAATCAAAAATCCGCCCAGGACCTGCCCAACCACAAAAGCCAGCCCACCCATCGCACTGTAAAAGCCCAATGCCCGAACATGTTCACGCCCGCGCAGGCAGACATGAATCGTCGCCAGAATCTGCGGCACCACCAGCGCCGCACCGATGCCCTGCAAAGCACGGGCGGCCAGCAACACCCACACTGCCTGAGCGATACCGCACAACAGCGACGCCACGCCGAACACCGCCACCCCCACGATAAACACCCGGCGTCGCCCCAGGTTATCCCCCAGCCTTCCGCCCATCGCCAACGATACGGCGAATGCCACGCCGTAAATCGATACCACCAGTTCCAGCTCCGCCGGGCTGGCAGACAGTGAATGGGACATCGCTTCCAGCGCCACATTCACGATTGAAAAATCGATCATCGGCAACAGCTGGCCGGTCAACAACACCATCAGGCCAATGCTGGTGAGCCCCTGTGAAAGTGAAACCTGTTTCATCAATGTCCCCGTTGCGTTAATTCTGTGAGGTAGCTAGCATTATCGATAATTTAAACGGGTACCAGTTCCTGTTTATCCTGGTATAAGAACTACCTGCCAGTGATGATTACCCCTCTGCGGAGATACCTATGGTCATGCCGATACCTGAGCCACCGGCGACTACCCACGTGACAACGCTACAGCCGGATAACCGCAAACGATTAGGCGCATTTTTGCGCGCACGACGTGAAAGTCTCGACCCGCTGCGGTTGGGGTTATCAATTCCCCGCAAGCGACGCACGCCGGGGCTACGCCGTGAAGATGTGGCACTGCTGGCGGATGTCGGCATCACCTGGTACACCTGGCTGGAGCAAGGGCGGGAAATCCGCGCTTCCGCCAAAACATTGACCGCCATCGCCGACGCTCTGCAATTCAATGAGGCTGAAACCCGGCATCTGTTTATGCTGGCGGGGCTGCCGTTCTCCCCCGCCGCACAAGCCAGTTGTGAAAAAATCAGCGCGGACAGCCAACGCATTCTCGACCAACTCAATCCTTTCCCGGCGTTGATCGTCAATGCACGCGCCAATATTCTCGGATTTAACCGCGCCTGGAGCCAATTACTGGATATCGACCTGCACCAAATCGCCCCGGAAGACCGCAACTGCGTCTGGCTGGCGCTCACCCACCCGAACTGGCGGGAACGATTGGCGGACCAGCATGATTTATTGCCGAATCTGGTGGCGATGTTCCGTGCGCAGATGACGGAACACGCGGGTGACCCGCTGTGGGAAGCGCAACTGCAACGCTATCTGAATGCCTCGGAAGAGTTCCGCCAGCTATGGTACCAGCGTTACGAAATCCAAGGCGTGGATGACAAAATCAAGCAATTTCGTCATCCAACGCTGGGCATCTTCACTCTACGTCAGATCAACTGGTGGAGTAGCTCCCGCAACGGCGACCGCCTGCTGGTGTATATGCCGACCAGCGAGCAGGATAACGCCCTGCTCGCTCAGTTGGCCCAGTTGCCGCCGCCCGGCGAGGCGGGCACGCTCGCACCACATACCCAATAATAAAGCCATCACCCGGTTTTAAGGCTGAGCGGCACTGGCAGGTTTCAGCTCCAGTCGGTTTGAACCGGCGCCCGGCAGTAACGGCGTCGGCTCTTCACTCATCCAGCGGCGATAGCCATCCAGCCACCAGCGGCTGAGCGGATTACCGCTCTGACCGCCCGGCAGGCTGAGCGTCGCGTTGGCTTCATCGCCCGGCGACACCACCAGCCGCTCCGACGCACCGAACGTCGGGCGGTTCACATGCGGCACATGGTTGTCTCCGGAAAGCGGCCGCGCCGGCACTTGCAGCAGGCGGCCCAGCAATGGCAGTGACGATGCCAGCGGATGAGCGATATGACTCTGGTTGACCTCTCCCCAGTTACGGCGGCCTTCGCCGTTATCACGCCACACCGCTTCCAGCTGTTGCAGCGAGAACTGGCACCAGTCTTTGGCTGGCGCAGGCACCCACTGACGCGCTTCATCATGCATCAACTGCTGCACCGTCACATCCCAGCGCGGGTTGGCAGCCCGATAACTGGCCTTCGGCCATGCCTGCGCCAGTTGTTGATCCAATGTGCCGAACAGCCGCTGGTAAATCGCCTCGCGCCAACGGTTCAGCAGCAGATACGCCGTTGAATCGGCCGTCGCCTGGCCGTTCCATTGATGCAATAGCGTTCTGATTGCCGCTTGATCCGTCAACATATTCGGTGCGGAAGCCTCCAGACAATCCAGTAGCCGATCACGCCAGCTGGCCGCCAGCAGCGCACGATTATCCAGTTGGATACGGTGCATTGCCGTTATATCCGGCTGGCTGACGTCATTCAGTGCCTGATGAATCGCCGATGCCCGGACACCGGGATCGGCGCCGCCATCGCCAATCCGTTCTCCCTGCTCATCAAACAGCAGACGATTATTCGCGGTCACGATGACGCCTTGCGGCGGGTCGACCAATTCAGGATGCGCCGCCGCCGGCAAAGCCGTATCACGCCAGCGCGCCTGTTGTATGTCCACCAGCGGAAAGCTGTTTTGGGCACCGGGCGTCAACCGATCCGGCAATGTTCCGGCCAGTGTCCAGCCGATATGCCCATGACGGTCAGCCACCAGCAGATTTTGCACCGGCAAACCGGTTCGCTGCCCAACGGCCAGCGCATCCAACACCGTACGGGTTTCCGCCAGCGACATCAGCGACAAATCCAGCGAACCCGGCAATTGGAGTACCCAGTGCATCGCCATGCGTCCTTGTCCGGTCGCGGCCACCGGCCCCCAATCACTGGTTTCGACCGTCATCGATTGCGGCTCGCCATGACTCACCACCAGCGTTTCCTGTACCGGACGCGGGTTCCCTTCGTTCATGTTCAGCTTCACCCAATCAAAGGTATCGGCGTAGCTGTTGGTAAACCCCCAGGCGATATCCCCATTGCTGCCACTGACAATCGCCGGAGCCCCCGGCAGAGAAAGTCCGGTCAAACGCCAGTTGCCGCCGTCAGCCGGATAAATCAGTTGCGCGCGATACCACACCGTCGGCAAACTCAGCCCAAGATGCATGTCATTCGCCAGTATCGCCCGTTCCGGCGTACGCACCAGCCAACCATTACTGCCTTTAGCCTGCTCGTCGATACCGGCGGAATCACCCGCTGACTGCGCCCCTCGCCCCCACCATGCAGGCGGTTCGGGCGGCAACGCAGGCCCAGGCGGAAGTTGCCCAACCAGCGGCGCATCCCATACGCTGGCTTCCGGCAACAAAAAATCAGCCTGTTCCGGCGTGCTCTGACCGGCAATCCAGCCCCGGGCGTATTCCCGGCCGAACTGATTATCCTGCAGATCAAAATACATCGCGGCGATCACCAGCAGGGTGTCCTGCGGTAGCCAAGCCTGAGGCTCCGCACGCAGCAGCCAATACTCAAACGGCCGTGTTTTCAGGCTGTTTAACCCGGCATTGACGCCGGCGGCGTAACTGCGCAAAGTCTGCTGCTGGTCCATCGGCAGCGACTGCCAGCGTTGGGTAACCTGCTGACGCAACAAAAACAACCGGTGCCGGCGATCGAGCGGCAGCGCCGCCGCGCCCACCAACGCCGACAACTCTCCCGCGGCACTGCGCCGGAGCAAATCCATCTGGAAAAAACGATCCTGCGCATGGACAAAACCCAACGCAAATACCGCAGACAGACGATCAGCGGCGCGAATACTCGGTACACCGGTCTCATCACGCTCTACCGTCACCGGCGTATGCAACCCCGGCACGCTGAGTTCACCGTCCAGTTGAGGCAAACTCTGGCGCAGCAAGCCCCATACGGCGACAGCCAGCGCCATTATCAGCACAACGCCCAGCGCCAACGCGCCGGCCGTTATCCTCAACCCGTTGTTGATACGCACGATTTATCCTCTCGTATGATTCAGGTGAGTGTTAATGACAATAGCGTGGGGAGAAAAACTGTTGCATTATCATTTGTATCATCCTGTATCCGCTATTTTGCTGGTTTTGGAGGTGGTATGTTCCCATTGCTGACTCCCCGTCTGAGTTTACACCCGCTGGTGCCATCCGATGCCACTGCGCTGTTTGATGCCATACATGAATCGCTGGAGTCGATAGGTCGTTGGCTCCCCTGGTGCGTACCGCATTACGATCTGGCCATGGCGCAAAGCTGGATAACCGATTGTGAACAACAACGCCGTGAAGGTACGTCGTTTGATCTGGCGATCACCGACCGGATCACCGGTCATCTACTGGGTTCTATTGCCATCAACAGTATCAGCAAAGCGTACCGTCTCGGCAATATCGGTTACTGGGTCCGCCGGACAGCGCAAGGGCAAGGCATCATTCCGGAAGCCGTGCGGGAAATCGTCCCGTTCGGTTTCGGCACGTTGGGGCTGACCCGGCTGGAAATCATCGCAGCAGAAGAAAACCATGCCAGCCGCCAGGTGGCGGAGAAAGTCGGCGCACATTTCGAAGGGCTGCTGCGTAACCGGATCATCATCAATGACCAACCGGTAACAGCAGCGTTATATTCGCTGATTCCGGGGGATGGGCTTATTTATTGATAGCAGTCTGTGCACGCTTATTGCGCTGTCGCCATAAACAAGAAATTGTTTTCCATACCAGCATTTGCTTGAATGGACGCTCGTTTTTCCAGATATGGACTATCCGTGAATAACCCGATTCAATGGAAAACGGAAGAGTCGGTTGTTTGAAGATGGATTTCCTGGATGGAATGCTTATTGTGATGTACCAACAGGAGGAAGAGGTTATGTCGTCACGACTCAAAGTTATTAATACTTATTCTACCTCTGCCGGGCATCTTACCCTTACAATGGGTGAAAGACTCCAAAAAGCTGCTGGTCAGGATTTGAAGAATAAGCTGGAATCAGGTGATATCAAACTGGTTAACGGCAAATACATAGGCGAAAGTTTGAAAGTTAACCGCCTGCCCGCGTTGAAACGAAGATTGCGTAAAGCATATGTCTCTGCTCAATGAAAAGGCCCGTTCGTCGGGCCTTTTCTCTTCTCTTTTTATAGTTTGTTTGCCTACCATCGCCGCGCAGGACTTCATCAGGTTATTGGGAGTTATTCGTCCTCATCCCCGCCTTTGCGGCTACTCAGTCCGTACTCTCGCAATTTGTTGGCGATGGCGGTGTGAGATACGCCGAGGCGTTTAGCCAACTTGCGGGTACTGGGGTAAGTCTGGTAAAGGCGAGTAAGTACCGAGCGCTCAAACCGTTTGCTGATATCGTCGAGGGAACCTTCCAGTAAATCGTCATTGTGGGCAATTTCCGGCTGGAAAGCCGGTAAATCGATATCACGCAGACGCAATTCATCACCTTCCAGTTGCGCCAACGCCCGATAAATGGTGTTTTTCAATTGACGCACATTGCCCGGCCAGCCGTATTGAGGCAACAGGTTACGCACCTCCTGCGCGATACGGGGGTGTGCGATTCCTTGTTCATCAGCAAATCGGGCAACAAACAGCTCGACTAACGGCATCACATCCGCCGGGGTCTCGCGCAGCGGCGGCAGTTGCAGCGTCAGTACATTCAGGCGGTAATAAAGGTCTTCACGAAACAGCCCGCGTTGCACCAGGTCCAGCATGTTTTTCTGCGTAGCGCAGAAAATACGCACGTCCACATGCACCTCATGCTCTTCGCCTACCCGGCGGAACGTACCGTCGTTAAGGAAACGCAGCAGTTTCGTTTGCATCTGCGGCGACATTTCGCCGACTTCATCTAACAATACCGAACCGCCGTTGGCCTGCTCAAAAAAGCCTTTTTTCCCTTCCAGCGCATTGGGGTAAGCACCCGGCGCATGACCGTAAAGCTCGCTTTCCATGACGTCATCCGGCAAGGCGGCGCAGTTGAGCGCCAGAAACGGTTTTTTCCCGCGGCTGCTGCGCAAATGACAGGCACGGGCCAGCATATCTTTCCCCGTACCGGTTTCCCCTATCAGCAATAACGGCGCATCCAGCATCGCCAGCTTACGCGCCTGCTCCACAACCTGACGCATACGCGGGCCAACCGCCACGATATGGTCGAATTCACGTTCGTCGTTGACCGGCGTATCCTGCAGTTGACGGCCCATTCGCGCCGCCGATTTCAACGTCACCAGCGCGCCGGCGACCATGGATTTACCTTTGTCGTCCTCCAGATGAACCGGAGTCACTTCCTGCAGAAAATCCTGGCCGCGAATCACGACTCGGGTCATCTCCGGCTGGCCGCCCTGCTCTTGCCAGCGGGCAAAATGGTAGTCAGTTAATAGCTGGCCGACGTTAAGGGTACGGGCTTTTTCCTGCGTCAGGTCAAACAGGCTGAGCGCAGCGGCGTTAACCAACTCGACTTTACCTTTAAGATCAAACGACAGCACAGGCTCGGGCATGGATTCCAGCAGCGCATTCAGCGCCCGGTGTTCCCGCTCGGACGGCATGAATGCCACGGTGCGCACATCGCTGACGCCGGAGATACGGCGAATCTCCGTCATCAACTCACGGAAGGCGTCAAAACTGAGCGTGGTGAAATTGAGATAGATCCGACCGGCGGGATCGATTTCGATACCGCGCAGGTCAATCTGTCGCAGTACCAGCAGATCGAGCAGCTCACGAGTCAGACCAATTCGGTCTTCACAAAATACTTCCAGACGCATCAATAAAACCTTCTTCATCAGGTGCGACAGGGACGAGAACTGCATCATACCCTTTCACCGCAACCGGATGAAGTAGGGTGTCAGCAAAAGTTGACACCCCGGCAACCGAATAGCGGATTACTTGGCCTTTTCCTCTTCAGGAAACGGCGTACTCAGCATGGAAACCATGATGCGAATGCCTTCGATATAGTTACCGATACGCATATTTTCGTCACTGCCGTACGCGTTGTTATCCGCATTGACCAGCGATACCACGGCAAACGCATTTTTCAGCGCCGCCAGTGCGCCGTTGATCGGCGGCGATACCCCCAACATACGGTTTTTCTCCGGCTCCCCTTTATTCGGCGCTTTCACACCGTCTATCGCCCATTTCGCCAACGGCGACGCCATCTGCGTACGTACGGCGAATGAACTGCCCGATGACGTCATCAGGCTCATCGAGATCAACCGGGCATTATGATTACGCTCCTGCAACGACGGCGAGTCGGACCGGATCACATAGAATCCTTTGGCGACGACATATTTTTTCAGCAGGTCGTACAGATAATCCGGCGACGTTTCAGGCACCGTTCGAATATTGATGCTGGCGGTCGCCGTCGAAGGAATGGCATATATCGCTTTACGCCCGGTATCGCCGGCACGCAGGCCGATGACATCCAGCGACGGATATTGCACCGCTTCCACCGGGTTGGGAGCCATTTTTTCCAGTTGGGTAACCCCGTAGCGGCTTTCGATAGTCCCCGGCGGCGGTGCCAGCAACGCCAGTTGCTTACGCTCATCATCCGTCAGTTTGACCCGGTCATAGAAACCAGGCAAGGTGACCCGGCCATCAGCATCTTTGAGGCCGGCCAGCAACGCGGCCAGTTGTTGCACCGGATTGATAATCACATTACCGAACGCCCCGCTGTGGGCGGCAGGGTCGGGGCCAAACACCGTCATATCGACCTGTATCGACCCACGATAACCAAAGGTGATCACCGGTTTGTTGTTGGTATTCACCGCGCCGTTGAAAATAACGACACCGTCGTTTTTGAGCCGGGCCGCATTCTGGTTGACCACCGCCGTCAAATGCGGCGAACCGCGCTCAGCTTCCGAATCAAGCAACACCTTGATGTTTACCGTCGGCGCAATTCGGGCGCTTTTAATCGCATCCACCGCCGTCAGAAACACCGAGATCACCCCTTTACCATCCGACGCGGACCGACCAAATACGCGCCATTCCGGGTCCAACCCCGGTTGCATCAGCCGATCATTGGGCTGCGGCATCCAGATTCCGCGCGCATCCTTGATTTTCAGCGTCGGTTTCCACGGGTCGCTCGTCCAGTCGGACGCCGTGACCGATTGCCCGTCGAAGTGCATCAAAAACAATACCGTCGGACGGTTAGGTTGCATCGGCCCCAGTTCGGCGTACAGCATCGGGTGAGCGCCGTTCGCCAGTTGTTGAGTGGAAAACCCTCGCTTTTGGAACGCCTTATCCAGCCAATTAAGATTGCGCTGAATATCCGCGGCGATATCGGTATCGTTACTGAGCGTCAGGCCCTCAAGATATTCAGGAAAGCTGGCCTTAGCGAAGCCTTGCGCGTCAGCCGGCGTCATAATCCACTGCTGTGCTTGAACGGAGGCCGCCATCGTCAGCGCGCCGAGCACGCCGGCCACCAGGAGTTTTTTGCCACGAGACATTATAAGTATCCTTCCAGCCAGAGGAAAAAAGCACATTTATCTTATGGTTATCGGCAACATCACCCATCGCCTGAGCGACTTACCCACCCATTTTACCCAACCTACCTCAGGTCATGCGCGATCGCATCGCACCCACCACCTGACGTATGGCAAGTATATACCCCAAATAATTCGAGTTGCAGGAAGGCAGCAAGAGAGAGAATCCCGATGAACTTACTCAGGTAAGTGATTCGGGTGAACGAACGCAGCCAACGCACCTGCAACTTGAAGTATGACGGGTATAGATAAACATGCTTAACGACAACGCAATGCGGGCTATATCAAAACCCGGTTGTTTTTCGGCTGTATTTTTCATTATCGATAGCGATTCACCCGAGCAATCAGATATTTTCCAGCCGAACGCCGCGGGTTCGCGGGCCGAATATCCCGACCGTCACGATAACGGTTAACATGCTGATGATGATAAACGCCAGCACGCCGCTGGTATCATAGTTTTGCAGGATCAGGCCGATGACGATACTGCTGAGCGCGGTGGACAGGCGGCTGAAGGAATAACAAAAGCCGACGCCGCGAGCGCGTACTGCGGTGGGAAACACCTCGGTTTGGTAAGCATGATAGCTGATGGTTAACCAGGCATTGGCGTAACTAATCAGGAAACCGCAAATAATCAGCCACAGCGGTTGCGTCTGAAAAGCGAACAACGTACCGAACACCACCGTCATCAGCGACGACAACACAATCTGCCATTTGTTTTCGAGTTTGTCGGCATACCCACTGCATAATAGCGATCCGAGTGGATAGGCAAGCGTAATAAAAAAGGCGTACAGCAGGCTGTGGGTCACGCTGGCGCCCCGCCCCGCCAGCAACGCAGGCAGCCAGTTGCCGAAGCCGAAAAATCCGATAGCCTGAAAGATATTCATCACGACCAGCATCAGAGTACGCCGTCGATAACGAGCCGACCAGATATCGCGAAAGCGTCCGCGTAACGGCGGTGTGATCGCCGACTGAGGCGCCAGCGGCTTACCCGGCGGAACGCCGCAGCGGTATTCCATCGCTCTCATCACCTGTTCGGCTTCCCGGTAACGCCCGCGCGACGCCAGCCAACGTACGGATTCCATCAGATTCCGCCGCAACAACCACACCACCAGCGAGCACAGCGCACCGATGATCACCACATAACGCCAGCCAGATGCCCCCCAGAGGGTTTGCGGCACCAGCCACCACGACATCAACGCCACCGTCGGCACCGACAAAAACTGTATAAAAAACGCCAGAGCAAACGCCCGGTTGCGCAGGTGGGTCGGCATCCATTCGGACAGGTAGGTATCGATGGTCACCAGTTCCACGCCCAGGCCGATGCCCACCAAAAAGCGACAGAAGATCACCCATTCCGCCTGGGTCTGGAACGCCATTAACAGCGAAAATACGCCGTACCATGCCATCGCAAACATAAACGCCGCACGGCGCCCGAGTCTGTCCGCCTGCGGCGCCAACAGACTGGCACCGATAAACAGGCCGAAAAAGGTCGCGGAAGCGAAGGTCGCCTGATCAGATACGCCCAGCAACCCCTCCTTTCCGGTATGAAAAATCTTCTCGCTAATCAGGCCGGTACTGATGTAGGCGGTCTGAAACAGATCGTAGAGTTCAAAAAAACCACCCAGAGACAACAGGATGATGAACCGCCACAGCCCCCAGGACGAGGGTAAAGCATCGATGCGCGTCGCCAGCAAATGGAGCGGAAGAGGATGATTGACGGCATATACCGTCGGCGTACTGCGCGCAGTAAAACTGGAGTCCATGGATTGCCCCTGATTGATGATAGGTTGTCAGTGATGACATCCTGGCAAACCATAGCGACAATAATTATCATTTGTTATTGTCTTATAATGAAACTATTTTCAAGATATTAAAATATAACCGGGCAGTAACACCTCGCTTTGCCGCTTTACGAAGATAATCGATAGGTTATCGCCATCCAGCGCGTGATAGCGCTCGACAGGCGATACCGCTGGTTACATAACGCACAACCTGTGGAGAGGCTTTCATGTTGCGTCTTTCATGTTGCGTCTTTCATACCGCCAGCCTGATGCGACTCCCCGGACGATGCGGTGTTGCGTATTCGTCCAATCAGCTCACGCCGGAAATCCCCCAGTCGGGGTTTGTCGTCCAGCCAGGGCAGCGGACGGCACAGCTCCATGGCGCGGATCCCCAGTCTTGCGGTCAGCAGGCCGGCGCCCAGCCCCTGCGCGGCACGCGCCGACAGACGCGCAGCGAGGTCCTGCGACATCCAGTCCATACCGATCTCCCGCACCAGTTCGCTGGCGCCGGCAAACGCCACGTTCAACAACACCAGCCGGAACAGGCGAATTCGACTGAAGTAACCCAGTTCAATGCCGTACAACCGAGCGATACGGTTGACCAGCCGCAGGTTACGCCAGGCGATAAAAGCCATATCCGCCAGCGCCAACGGGCTGACGGCGATCATCAGCGCCGACTCGGCGGCGGAGCGGCTAATTTCGCGGCGCGCCTGCGCATCCAGCGTCGGTTGCACCAGGTGTGCGTAGAGCGCCATGATCTCCCGGTCGTTATGGGTATCATGCAGCGACGCCTGCCAGCGTAGCAGCGCCGGATGCCCGACCTCCAGCCCGGCCTGACGCGCCAGTTGTTCGCAAAAAGCACGGGCGCGCCCGGTGCCGTGACTGGCGAGTAACTCCCGGGCGTGGTCGCGGGTTTCCGCACGCTGGCGTAGCCGGTACAACCGCCTCCATTCAACCGCCAGCGATCCTACCCCGGCCCCAATAATCAGGATGCCGGCCGCCACGGCGCCGAGCCCAATCCAATCCTGGCTGATCCACGCCTGATACAGCGAACGCGCACCTTGCGCCAGCGCACTGATGCCGAATAACGCCACGCCGGCGCCCAGCATCCGTCGCCACAAGCTGCTCCGAGGCCGCAGCGCGTCGTTGACCCGTTGCCCGGCGGTGTCATCCTCGTACGAATCAGCATCGACCGCCGCGGCCGTCGGCACAAAACGCTGTGCGTCGTCATCAAACGCGACGGCCGGACGCAACGGCGCGGCAACCGGTTCGTCCGGTGCCTGCTCAAAAGTGATGCGGGGTTTCAGCGGTTCGTTCATCGCAATTTGTCTCCCAGTAAAAACTCCATCACCGCATCCATGCGGATATGCGGTAGCGGCGTATCCATTTGCATTTCCGGCGGACGAAACGGTTCAAAATGGAATCCCTGTTCACGCCAAAACGACGGGTCCGGCAAACGTGACGGCACATCGCCGGGGTACAGGGTGATAGGCTCGCCGTCGGCCAGCCGATGGCCGCGCAAGGCAGGCAGCGATTGCCCCTGGTGCGATACCAGGCCGCTCTGCGTCGCCTGTACCGCGGCAATGCCGGCACAATCGATCTCGATGCCTTCAAACGCCACATTACGCCAGGCTTCCTGCACCAACTGCTGCAACAGCGATACCAGATTGGCGTGTTGGTCGGCGGTAATATGGTCAGACTGGCTGGCGGCAAACATCAACCGGTCGATACACGGCGAAAACAACCGGCGCAACAAAGTGCGTTTGCCGTAATGGAAACTCTGCATCAGTTGGGTCAACGCCAGCCGCATATCGTTAAACGACTGCACGCCGTGGTTGAGCGGTTGCAGGCAATCCACCAGTACGATTTGCCGGTCAAAGCGCACGAAATGCTGGCGATAAAACTCTCGCACCACATGCCGGCAGTAATAATCGAATCGCTGACGCAGCATACCGATCAGAGTGTGATCGCCGGCCTGAACCAGTGCGGCATCCAGCCGTTCATCAGGGTGCGGCCAGGGAAAGAACTGTAATACCGGCGCGCCGGCCAGATCGCCCGGCAACACAAAACGCCCCGGTTGAATGAAATGCAACCCTTCCTGCTTACAACGCAGCAGGTAGTCGGTATAGGCCTGGGCGATCGCCGCCAGTTGGTTTTCATCCGCCGGTGCCAGCGGGTCCAGCTTTTCGCATAGCGCCAGCCAGGGTTGCGCCCAATGTAACCGATCGCCCTGCAACAGGGCGGCCATCTGTCGCGACCAGTCAGCGTAACTTTGTTCCAGCAGCGGCAAATCCAGCAGCCATTCGCCAGGATAATCAACGATTTCCAGATACAGCGTAGCGGTATCGCGGAAGTGGCGCAGCAGGCTATCGCGGGAACGGTAACGTAATGCCAACCGGATTTCGCTCACGCCACGCGTCGGCGTCGGCCAGGCGGGCGGCACACCGTACAGCGACGCCATACCGTCGTCATAGGCAAACCGGGGAATATCCAAATCGCGCTGCGGGATGCGGCGCGCGCCCAACAGGCGGTTTTCGCGCGCGACGGAAAACAGCGGCAACCGCGCGCCATGCTGCACATTCAGCAATTGATTCACGAATGAGGTAATAAACGCCGTTTTACCGCTACGGCTCAGGCCGGTAACAGCCAATCTGAGATGACGATCGGCGCTGCGATTCACCAACGCGCCGAATTCACTCTGTAACCGGTTGAAATGGTGGAAATAAGCCATGGCACTCCTGTTCACTCTCCTGCCATCGTCTTAACCAGACGATAACGGCATGATGGCGCGGCGCTGACAAAAAACAACAGGCGGGATTCACTGCCGGCGCAGGACCCCGCCCAGAGCGTTATGCCAACCCGGCGGCCGGCAAGGTGATTACAGCTGGCGAAACTTATTGCGCACGCCGTAGGTGTCCGATGTGATATAGCGTTCAATGTGTCGCAACCGTTGTTCGCTGTCGCTTAATATTGCGTCGGCGTGATCCAACAAGGCGTGTGAAGATACCTCGGCGTTAGCCGTCTGATACGCCTCCGGCGGGGCCGGGTCCATCACAAAACAGAGCACAATATAGGCGATGACGGTAATCAGGAACAGGCCGAAAAAAATCGACAGCACCGCGATCAGGCGCACCAGTTTCACCGGCACATCGAAATAGCGTGCCAGCCCGGCACATACGCCCTTGATCATGCCCTCTTCCGGCAAACGATAGAGTTTTCGCTCAAAACGGGTGTTCATCAGGATTGTCTCCAATTGGGATGCTCGGCATCCAGAATCTGTTCCAGCGCCTCAATTCGCTCGCGCATACGCTGTGCGTCTTCCGTTAAGCGCGCCAGCCGCTGCTGTTCAGCCTGATCCCAGAGCGGTGCGCGGCGGCGCTGGCTGTAGTGCAGCCATAACCACAGCGGTGCGACAAACAGCAGAAATACCGTCAGCGGAATCATTGTCAGTACCAGAGCACCCATTTTTTCTCCTTCATTATTATAGCGATGCGGTAAGGCTGCCGCGGCAACGGCAGCCGATGGCGGTTATTCCGCCGGTTTTACTTTTGCCTTCAGCGCCGCCAGTTGCGCATCGATCTCATCACTGGTTTTCAGCTCGGCAAACTGCTGTTCCAGCGATTTTTGTTTACCCAGTCCCACGCTTTCCGCTTCCGCCTCCAGGGTATCGATGCGACGTTCAAACTGTTCAAAACGGGCCATCGCTTCATCCAGCTTACCGCTGTCGAGCTGGCGGCGAATATCGCGGGATGAACTGGCCGCCTGGTGGCGCAGCGTCAGCGCCTGCTGGCGGGCACGGGTTTCGGTCAGTTTGTTCTCCAACTCGCCGATTTCACGCTTCAGGCGCTCCAGCGTCTCTTCTACCGTGGTGCTTTCCTGCTCCAGCACCGCCACCAGTTCCGTCAGTTTCTGTTTTTCCACCAGCGCGGCACGCGCCAGGTCCTCACGTTCACGGCGCAACGCCAGCTCGGCTTTTTCCTGCCACTCCAGTTGCTGGCTGCGAGCCTGCTCGATACGACGCGCCAACTGTTTCTTTTCAGCCAGCGCCCGGGCGGAAGTGGAGCGCACTTCAACCAGTGTATCTTCCATTTCCTGAATCATCAGCCGCACCAGTTTCTGCGGATCTTCAGCTTTATCCAGCAAGGCATTGATATTGGCGTTCACGATGTCGGCAAAACGGGAAAAAATACCCATACTCTACTCCTCAGTGATTTCCGGCGTCTGCGACGCCCGGTTCGTTATCTCCATCAGCCGTTGCCTGATGACACAGTGATATAATCAAATACCGTGCCAGCTTTTAAAAAAAGATTAATACACTGATAAATAAGCAGTTAATCATTTGGATATACAGTCAGCGTCATCTTTGATATGGTCAAATTAACTAACAAGTGGTGAAAAAAACAAGGTCATATCATGGCACACGAGAAAGAATCACTACTGGGCGAAGCCAACAGTTTTCTGGAAGTGCTGGAACAGGTCTCACAGTTGGCGCAGCTCAGCAAACCGGTACTGGTGATTGGCGAGCGGGGAACCGGCAAAGAGTTGATCGCCAGCCGCCTGCATTACCTGTCTCCCCGTTGGCAAGGGCCGTTTATTTCGCTTAACTGTGCGGCGCTGAACGAAAATTTGCTGGATTCCGAGCTGTTCGGCCACGAAGCCGGGGCGTTTACCGGCGCACAGAAGCGCCATCTGGGGCGTTTTGAGCGCGCCGACGGCGGCACCCTGTTTCTGGACGAACTGGCTACCGCGCCGATGCTGGTGCAGGAAAAGCTGTTGCGGGTGATCGAATACGGCGTGCTGGAGCGCGTGGGCGGCGGGCAGTCGCTGCAGGTGGATGTCCGGCTGGTGTGCGCCACCAACGAAGACTTGCCGGCGCTGGCGGCACAGGGAAAATTCCGCGCCGACCTGCTTGACCGGCTGGCTTTCGATGTGGTGCACCTGCCGCCGCTGCGCCTGCGCCAACAAGACATCATGCTGCTGGCGCAGCACTTCGCGGTACAGATGTGCCGGGAACTGGGGTTGCCGCTCTTTTCCGGTTTCAGTCCGCAGGCGGAACGCACCCTGCTGGATTACGGCTGGCCGGGCAATATCCGCGAGCTGAAAAACGTGGTAGAGCGTTCGCTGTATCGCCACGGCACCACCCCTGACCCGGTCGATCACATTATTCTGAATCCGTTTAAACCACTGGCGCCGACGCAGACCCACGCCGCTCAGCTCCCCTCCGGCGCTGTACCCACCCTACCGTTGAACTTGCGTGACTGGCAACACCGTCAGGAGCGGCAACTGGTAGAACAGGCGCTCGCTCAGGCACAGTTCAACCAACGTAAAGCCGCCGGGTTGCTGGCGCTCACCTACCACCAGTTTCGCGGTCTGTTAAAAAAACACGAGATTGGCGCCAATGAATAACCCGGTGAAATCTGCGGCGGCCGGCGCCATCTCCTGAGTTCTGATGCACAAATACATGTCAAACCTTGTCGATAACCGCATCACTTTGTAGAAAAAACCGGCAGATAAGCGTAAGAAATTGGGCGGAATGGCAGAGTGCGGTACACTCTGTGTATTGCCGATTGTCTGAAAAAAAACCGTATGTCCGGAAAACACCTTCTGATACTGGCGCTGGCCTGGCTGACGCAGCCCGTTATGGCACAGATGCCGACCGTCCCCGCGGCGCCGGCGCAAACTATCCGCCAGAGCGGTTTTGTCTATTGCGTCAATGATGTGCTCAGCACCTTTAACCCACAAATGTCGCGCAGCGGGTTGATGGTGGACACGCTGGCCGCGCAGCTTTATGACCGCTTGCTGGGCGTCGATCCTTACACTTACCGCTTGATGCCGGAACTGGCGCAACACTGGGATGTCAGCGATAACGGCTCGACCTACCGCTTTACCTTGCGTCGCGATGTGCCGTTCCAGCAAACCGCCTGGTTTACCCCCAGCCGGATGCTGAACGCCGACGACGTGCTGTTCAGTTTCCAGCGGATGCTGGACAAAAAGCACCCGTTCCACGACATCAACGGCGGCGAATACCCCTATTTCGATAGCTTGCAACTGGCCGACAACGTGCAAAGTATTCGCAAGCTGGGCGATTACAGCATCGAGATCCGTTTGAACAGCCCGGATGCGTCGTTCCTGTGGCATCTGGCGACCCACTATGCGCCTATCCTGTCGGCGGAATACGCCCAGCAATTGACCCGGCAGGATCGTCGTGAACTGCTTGACCGTCAACCGGTAGGCACCGGCCCTTATCGACTGGAGCAATACCGCTACGGTCAGTATGTGCGCCTGAAACGCAACGACGATTACTGGCGCGGTCGGCCACGTATGGAACAGGTGGTGGTGGACCTCGGCTCCGGCGGCACCGGCCGACTGTCCAAGCTGTTGACCGGCGAATGCGACGTACTGGCCTACCCAGCCGCCAGCCAACTGAGCATTCTGCGTAATGACCCGCGCCTGCGCTTGTCGCTGCGTCCGGGGATGAACGTCGCCTATCTGGCGTTTAACGTGCGCAAACCGCCGTTGGATGATTCTCGCGTGCGTCACGCCGTTGCGCTGGCGATCAACAATGATCGCCTGATGCAGTCGATTTACTACGGCACCGCGGAAACCGCCGCGTCGATTTTGCCGCGCGCGTCCTGGGCTTACGACAATGAGGCGCAGGTTACCGAGTACAACCCGGAAAAAGCGCGTCAGTTGCTCAAAGAACTGGGCATTACCCATCTACAGTTACAGTTGTGGGTGCCGAGCGCGTCGCAATCCTATAACCCCAGCCCGGTCAAGACCGCCGAATTGATTCAGGCCGACCTGGCTCAGGTGGGTATCCAGGTCACCATCGTGCCGGTAGAGGGCCGTTTTCAGGAAGCACGGCTGATGGAAATGAACCACGACCTGACGCTGGCAGGCTGGGCGACCGACAGTAACGACCCGGACAGCGTATTCCGGCCGTTGCTGAGTTGCGCCGCTATTCGCTCCCAGACCAACTATGCTCATTGGTGCGATCCCGGTTTCGATCAGGTGCTGCAAGATGCACTCTCTTCCCAGCAGCTCTCGCGGCGTATGGAATACTATCGGGTCGCGCACCATATTCTGGCCGAACAGTTGCCGGTGCTGCCGCTAGCCTCGTCATTGCGGATGCAAGCGTATCGCTACGACATTAAAGGGCTGGTACTTAGCCCGTTCGGGAATGCCTCCTTCGCCGGCGTTTACCGTGATGAAGGCAATCAAGAAAAACCGAATGACCGCGCCGTTGTTGACCCATCGTCCAGCACGCCGATTCAGGGAGAGCAACCGTGATTATCTTTACGCTTCGCCGTTTGTTGTTGCTGCTGGTCACGTTGTTTCTGCTCTCGTTGATCGGTTTTAGCCTGCTGTATTACACCCCGCACGCGCCGCTCAACGGTGCGGCGCTGCTCGATGCCTATCGCTTTTATTTCGGCAGCCTGCTGCAAGGCGATTTCGGCGTCTCCAGCACCAATGGGCAGCCAATCAGCGAGCAGTTGCGGGAAGTGCTGCCCGCCACCGTCGAGCTTTGTCTGCTGGCGTTTTCGTTGTCGTTGCTGGTGGGTATCCCGCTCGGCATCACCACCGGCGTACTGCAACACAAAGCCGCCGACCGGATTATCAGCGCGCTGGCGCTGCTGGGCTTCTCATTGCCGGTGTTCTGGCTGGCATTGCTGATGACCCTATTCTTTTCGCTGCACCTGGGGTGGCTGCCGGTTTCCGGGCGTTTCGACCTGCTTTACCCGGTGCCGCCGGTGACCGGTTTCGCGTTGATCGACGCCTGGCTCGCCCATTCCCCCTATCGGGAAGAGATGATCGCCAGCGCCATACAACACATGATTCTGCCGGTGCTGGTGCTGTCGGTCGGGCCGACGACCGAAGTTGTCCGCCTGATGCGTATCAGTACCACCGACGTCGGCACCCAGAATTACATCAAAGCGGCGATTATCCGTGGTTTGCCGCGAGCTACCGTGATTCGCCGCCATCTGCTGCATAACGCGCTGCCGCCGATCATTCCGCAACTGGGGTTGCAATTCTCCACCATGCTGACGCTGGAGATGATCACCGAAGTGGTGTTTAACTGGCCGGGGATCGGCCGCTGGCTGGTCAATGCCATCCGTCAGCAGGATTTTGCGGCGATATCCGCCGGGGTGATGGTCGTCGGCGCGCTGGTGATCACTATCAACGTGCTGTCCGATATCTGGGGCGCCATGGCAAACCCGCTGAAACATAAGGAATGGTATGCACTCCGATAATATTTACGGCGAGAAAGCGCTCCCCAGCCGCTGGGTCGACACCTGGACGGTCTTCCGCCAGGATCGGATGGCGATGATCGGTTTTTACGGTTTTCTGTTGCTGCTGGGATTGTGCCTGTTCGGCAATACGCTGGCGCCCTACGCGTTGGATCAACAGTTCCTCGGTTACCAGTTGCTGCCGCCCTCCTGGTCTCGCTATGGCGAAGTGTCGTTTTTTCTCGGCACCGACGATTTGGGCCGCGACCTGTTAAGCCGTTTGCTGAGCGGCGCGGCACCGACGTTTGGCTCCGCGTTGCTGGTCACGTTAGCGGTCACGCTGGTCGGCATTCTGATCGGCATGTTGGCCGGGGTGTCCCACGGCCTGCGTTCCGCCGTATTCAACCATATTCTCGACCCGCTGCTGTCGATTCCTTCGTTGCTGCTGGCGATGGTGGTGATCGCCTTTATCGGCCCGCAATTAACACACGCCATGCTGGCGGTATGGATGGCGTTGCTGCCGCGTATGGTGCGTACTATCTATTCCGCGGTACATGACGAGCTGGAAAAAGAGTACGTAACCGCCGCCCGGCTCGACGGCGCCTCGACACGCTATCTGCTTTGGTATGCGGTAGTCCCCAACATCCTGCCGGTGCTGGTCAGTGAAGTCACCCGCGCGCTCTCCATCGCCATTTTGGATATCGCCGCGCTCGGCTTTCTGAATCTGGGCGCCCAGCTACCCACCACCGAGTGGGGCGTGTTGCTGGGTAATTCGCTCGAGCTGGTGTACGCCGCCCCCTGGACGGTGATGTTGCCCGGTACGGCGATCACCCTCAGCGTACTGATCGTCAATCTGCTGGGGGATGGCATTCGCCGCGCCCTGCTTGCTCAAACCGAATAGTGACGGAACAACACCATGGCATTACTGGAAATTCGTAATCTGACCATTGAATTCCTCACGCCGGACGGCCCGGTGAAAGCAGTGGATCGTGTCAGCATCAGCCTCAACGAAGGCGAAATTCGCGGGCTGGTGGGAGAATCAGGTTCCGGCAAGAGCCTGATCGCCAAAGCCATTTGCGGCATCAATAAAGAAAACTGGCGCATCACCGCCGACCGTTTCCGCTTCGATGACGTGGACATGCTGCAACTCACGCCGCCTCAGCGCCGTAAACTGGTGCGGCACAACATGTCGATGATCTTTCAGGAGCCGCAGTCCTGTCTCGATCCGTCCGCTCGCGTCGGCCGTCAGTTGATTCAATCCATCCCCGGCTGGACTTACAAAGGCCGTTGGTGGCAACGCGTCAACTGGCGCAAACGTCGCGCCATCGAATTGCTGCACCGCGTCGGCATCAAGGACCATAAAGATGTCATGCGCAGTTTCCCCTACGAATTGACCGAGGGAGAGTGCCAGAAAGTGATGATCGCCATCGCGCTCGCCAATCAGCCCCGCTTGCTGATTGCCGATGAGCCGACCAACGCGATGGAAGCCACCACGCAGGCGCAAATCTTCCGCCTGCTCTCCCGGCTCAATCAGAACAACAACACCACCATTTTGCTGATCAGCCACGATTTGCAGACCATGAGCAAATGGGCGGACCGCATCAACGTGTTGTATTGCGGCCAGACGGTGGAAAGCGCCGTCAGCGATGAATTGATCAGCGCGCCGCACCATCCTTACACCCAGGCGCTGATCCGCGCCATGCCGGATTTCGGCTGCTCGTTGCCGCATAAAAGCCGCCTTAACACGCTGCCGGGGGCGATTCCGTCGCTGGCGCACCTGCCGGTAGGGTGTCGGTTGGGTCCCCGTTGCCCCTATTCACAGAAACAGTGCATGACGGCACCGCCGCTGACCCCGGTAAGAAACCATTGGTATGCCTGTCACTTCCCGCTCAACATGGAGGAATCCTGATGGTGGAAACCCTGCTGGAAGCCCGTAATCTCACCAAGACGTTTCGCTACCGTACCGGCTGGTTCCGCCGTCAGCACGTCGAAGCGGTGAAATCCGTGAGTTTTACGTTGCGGGAGCGACAAACGCTGGCGATCATCGGCGAAAACGGCTCCGGGAAATCCACGCTGGCCAAGATGCTGAGCGGTGTAATTCCCCCGACCTCCGGCGAACTGGTGATAGACGATCATCCCTTGCAGTATGGCGATTATCACTACCGCAGCCAGCGGATACGCATGATCTTTCAGGATTCGGCGACATCGCTCAATCCACGTCAGCGTATTGGCCAATTGCTGGAACTGCCGCTGCGTCTCAATACCGACCTGACGCCGCAAGAGCGGGAAAAAGCCATTAATCTGGCGTTGCGTCAGGTCGGCTTACGCGCCGATCACGCCACCTATTACCCACACGCTCTGGCGCCGGGACAAAAACAGCGTATCGGCCTGGCCCGCGCGCTGATTCTGCAACCTAAAGTGATCGTAGCGGATGAAGTGCTGGCGTCGCTGGATATGTCGGTGCGTTCGCAGATCATCAACCTGATGCTGGAGCTACAGGAAAAACACGGTATTTCCTATATTTACGTCACCCAGCATCTCGGCATGATGAAACATATCAGCGATCAGATTCTGGTGATGCAGGCCGGCGAAGTGGTCGAACGCGGCAGTACCGCCGATGTGCTGGCGGCACCGTTGCATGACCTGACTAAACGGCTGATTGCCAGTCACTTCGGCGAAGCGCTGAGCGCCGATGCCTGGCGCACAGACAGTCACCGTGCGTGAAAACCGCGCCATATCTGGCCCGGCGAGGAAAAACGCAGGGGCACAAGCCCCCTGCGTCTAGTGGTTGGAGTACCCCTTTGGGCGCCATACATGCTAGAATCGCCCGGTTTATTCACACCGATCATGGTAAATAATTATTTTTATTGGCGATGATCGCAGCAACAATGATCACAAGGATACTGCCATGGGTTTTCTTAACGGTAAGCGCATTCTGGTAACGGGCGTTGCCAGCAACCGCTCCATTGCATACGGTATCGCACAGGCGATGCATCGTGAAGGTGCAGAACTGGCGTTCACCTATCAGAACGACAAGCTGAAACCGCGTGTGGACGAGTTTGCCAAAGAGTTCGGATCGAGCATCGTGTTACCCTGTGATGTGGCAGAAGATGCCAGCATTGAGGCACTGTTCACCGAACTGGCGAAAGTATGGCCGAAATTTGACGGCTTCGTGCACTCCATCGCTTATGCGCCGGGCGACCAGTTAGACGGCGACTACGTGAACGCCGTCACCCGCGAAGGTTTCGCCGTTGCGCACGATATCAGCGCCTACAGCTTTGTGGCGATGGCGAAAGCCTGCCGTATCATGCTGAACCCGAATTCCGCGCTGATGACGCTGTCCTACCTGGGTGCTGAGCGCGCCATTCCGAACTACAACGTCATGGGCCTGGCTAAAGCATCGCTGGAAGCCAACGTCCGTTACATGGCGAATGCGATGGGCCGTGACGGCGTGCGCGTTAACGCAGTGTCTGCCGGTCCGATCCGCACACTGGCTGCCTCCGGCATCAAGAACTTCAAAAAGATGCTGTCTCACTGCGAAGCGGTTACGCCGATCCGCCGTGTGGTCACCATTGAAGACGTGGGCAATGCCGCCGCCTTCATGTGTTCCGACCTGGCTGCCGGTATCTCCGGTGAAGTTCTGCACGTTGACGGCGGTTTCAACATCGCTGCCATGAACGAGTTGGAACTGGGCGAATAATATCGTCGTCTGTACCGGGCTCGCGGCCCGGTACAGCATTGTTTCCCCGTTTGATCACCTCTTCCGTTCCCCTGCCATCACTTGTCATCACCACATTTTCCGTTAACACGACTAGCGCCAACACCGTGATCGTCAACGCGACGCCAGAGATCGACGCCACGATAAACCGCCTCTATCTCACTATTACTCCCTTTGATTAGACGCACTGACGCCCGCCGCCTACACTCTTCATTAGCAAGCAAAGATTTAAAGATTTTTTACATACTAAAAACATCATCACCTGCGTAACGAATCATGAAATTTAAATCCACCATTAAGCCATACCGCGCCGCAGCGGGCGGCTGGGGCTCGCTGGAAGCCACCACCCGCTTTGTGCTGGACAGCAAACAGGCGCTGAAAAACATCCGCAATTTGATGCGAGTCAACAAAAGCAAAGGATTCGACTGCCCCGGCTGTGCCTGGGGCGATGACAACAGCAGCACCTTCAGCTTTTGTGAAAACGGCGCCAAGGCCGTCAGTTGGGAAGCGACCCGCAAAGCGGCCGGGCCGGATTTCTTCGCTGAGCACAGCGTCAGTATGCTGCGCCGTCAGAGCGACTATTTTCTGGAATATCAGGGGCGGCTGACGCATCCGCTGCGTTACGACAAGAATAGCGACCGCTACCTGCCGATGCGCTGGGACGAAGCATTTGCGCTGATCGCCCGTCATATCCGCGAACTGGACCATCCTAATCAGATGGAGCTCTATACTTCCGGCCGCGCCAGTAACGAAGCGTCTTACTTGTATCAGTTATTCGGCCGGATGGTCGGCACCAACAATTTTCCCGACTGTTCGAATATGTGTCATGAAGCCAGCGGCAGCGGGCTGAAACAGAGCCTCGGCGTCGGTAAAGGCACCGTGCGATTGCAGGATTTCGAACATGCCGACGCCATTTTCGTGTTCGGCCAAAACCCCGGCACCAATCATCCGCGGATGTTACACAGCCTGCGTCATGCGGCCGATCGCGGCGCGCATATCGTGGCGTTCAACACCTTGCGCGAGCGTGGTCTGGAACGCTTCGCCAACCCGCAAAATCCACTGGAATTGCTAACGCCGCTGTCCGGCGCCATCAGCGAAACCTACCTGCAACCCCATCTGGGCGGCGACATGGCGGCGGTGCGCGGCATGGTGAAAGCGCTGCTGGAAACCCATCGTCAACGGCTGGCTGCAGGTGACGCGGGCCTTTTCGATCAGGCATTTATCGACCAGCACACCGACGGCGTCGCTGCGTATCTGCAACAAGTGGATGCCACGGCGTGGGATAAAATCGTGCGGCAGTCCGGCCTGAGCGAAACGCAGATCCGCTATGTCGCCGGCATTTACCAGCGCTCTGAACGGGTGATCTGCACCTGGGCGATGGGTATCACCCAGCACCGGCATTCGGTCGCAACGGTGCGAGAAATCGTCAACCTGCAACTTTTGTTCGGCCAGATCGGCAAGCCGGGTGCTGGTCTGTGCCCGGTGCGGGGTCACAGCAACGTACAGGGCAACCGCACCATGGGGATTGATGAAAAGCCGTCCGACGCCCTGCTCGATAGCCTGGCGCGTCACTTCGGCTTTACCCCGCCGCGCGGCCACGGTCACAATACCGTGCAGGCGCTGGAAGCGATGCTGCGTGATGACGTGCGGGTGTTGATCGCGCTGGGCGGTAATCTGGCCGCCGCCGCGCCGGATACTGACCGTACCGCACAGGCGCTCAGCCGCTGCGGCCTGACGGTACACATCAGCACCAAGCTCAACCGTAGCCATCTGATTACCGCACGGCACGATACGTTGATTCTGCCGACGCTGGGCCGCACCGAACGGGACATGCAGGCCGGCGGCCCGCAGTTCGTCACCGTCGAGGATTCGTTCAGCATGGTACATGCTTCTGAGGGGATCAGCCCGCCGTTGTCGGATCAGCAGCGTTCGGAAACCGCCATCGTCGCCGGTATCGCCCACGCGGTATTAGGAAACGACCGCCTCGACTGGCTGGCGCTGGCCGCCGACTATAACCGGATCCGCGATCATATCGCCGCCACCCTGCCGGGCTTCGCCGATTTCAATCAGCGCTGCGCCGAACCGGGCGGCTTCTGGCTCGGCAACGCGGCGGCGGCGTATCGTTTCAACACCGCCACCGGCAAGGCACGTTTCAGCACATCACCGTTACCAGACAGCGTGGTGCCGGCTTACGGCGATGCGCCTGCACCGTTTACCTTGCAGACTCTGCGTTCCCACGATCAATACAACACCACGATTTACGGCCTGGACGACCGCTACCGCGGCGTGTACGGCCAGCGCGACGTGCTGTTCATGCACCCTGACGATATTGCCGCGCTCGGGTTGCAGGACGGCGACCGGGTGGATATCGAAACCCTGTGGCATGACGATGTCGAGCGCAAAGTCACCGGTTTCCGCGTGGTCAGCTATAACATCCCGCGCGGTAATCTGGCGGCTTATTATCCGGAAACCAATCCGCTGGTACCGTTGTCCAGCTATGGCGAAGGCACCTTTACACCCACCTCCAAGTCGGTACCGGTACGCATTACGCCCAGTGCCGACACCACGCTGCAACGCATTGCCTGATCCCTTTGGCCGGGTGGGTTCTTTTCACGCCCGGCTTAATCCATCATGCTATCCACAACGGGTGTCATACTGATGCCCGTAAACTCCGACAACAGATTGTTTAATCGTTATTTGCAACCCTGCCATACTCAAGTAAGATTAACTGAGAAGAGTGTCATCATAGTTGGTCCCAAGGAGATAAAACATGTTGAAGGCAACCCGTAGGTATCTTCGCGCCGCCGGCAGCATTTTAGATCTGATGCCAGCGACAGACTATCTGGCAGACATCAACAAGCAAAGTGATGCGCAGAGAATGGCCGGCGATTTTCAAGCCATAGGTGACGACCTAAGAGTAGCGATGAATGCATACGGAAGAAGAAAAGGAATTACGTCAGGGATTGCAAAACGCTGATACACAGAACAGGGAAAATGAAGAGGCACAGGCGCTTGCCGAAAAGGTCGAGTCTACGCTGATTGAAAACCCGGTATTCCTTGAGCGCTTGCTTGCCAGGCCACAGATTCAAGCCATCGTTTCATCCACATTTTTTCGCGGACCGCTTCCCCCTCCAGAAATGCTGAAAGAGTACGATAATATCGTGCCCAACGGCGCTGAAAGGATCATGGCGAAAAGCGAGCGAGAGCAGGCCCATCGTCATCGTATCACTGAGAAAGGCCTCGACGGCGAGATAAGCAGAGACAAACGCGGGCAGTGGATGGCATTCGCCATTACCATGACTATTCTGGCGATCGCGACCTTTTTTGCCTGGAAAGGCGAAATGGTGTTTGCCGGTACGTTAATCACGCTTGATTTAATCGGGCTGGCGTCGGTATTTGTTATCGGACGATATCGTCCTTCCAACAACAGCGAATAACCCACCCACCTACCCCGCGACGCAGTTCGAACACGTCGGCATTGTACAGGCTGTTCATTGCAGCAACGCTTGCCGCCAGCGACCGATTCGCGTAAAACTGTCTGCCGCTAAAGCCACTATTAACCGCAATTCTGGACGCTATGTTTCAAGACAACCCGCTGCTTGCGCAGCTTAAACAGCAACTCCACTCTCAGACGCCACGAGCGGAAGGCATCGTCAAAGCCACCGACAAAGGATTCGGTTTTCTTGAAGCCGACGCGCAGAAGAGCTATTTCATCCCGCCGCCGTACATGAAAAAAGTGATGCACGGCGACCGTATTATCGCCACGCTGCACACCGAGAAAGAGCGCGAAGTCGCCGAACCGGAATCACTGGTGGAACCGTTCCTGACCCGGTTTGTCGGCCGGGTGCAGAAAAAAGACGACCGTTTGTCCATCGTGCCCGATCATCCGTTGTTGAAAGATGCGATTCCCTGCCGCCCGGCGCGTGGCGTCGAACAGGATTTCAAAGAAGGCGACTGGGCGGTAGCGGAAATGCGCCGTCATCCGCTGAAAGGCGACCGCGGTTTCTTTGCCGACCTGACCCAGTACATCACCACCGGCGACGACCCGCTGGCTCCCTGGTGGGTCACGCTGTCGCGCCATAATCTGGAACGTGAAGCGCCGAATGCCGATGCCGCCGAACTCGATGACGGCACGCTGGTACGCGAAGACCTGACCGGGCTGGACTTTGTCACCATCGACAGCGCCAGCACCGAAGATATGGACGATGCCTTGTACGTGCAGGACAACGGCGACGGAACGCTGGAAATGACGGTGGCCATCGCCGACCCGACCGCTTACGTACCTGCCGACAGCGAGCTGGACGCCATTGCCCGCCAACGCGCCTTCACCAACTACTTGCCCGGTTTCAATATTCCGATGCTGCCGCGCCACTTGTCGGACGATATCTGTTCGCTGCGCGCGAATGAGCGTCGCCCGGTGTTGGCTTGCCGTATGACCATCGCCGCCGACGGCGCACTGAGCCAGATTCGGTTCTTTGCCGCCTGGATCGAATCTCGCGCCAAGCTGGTGTACGACGAGGTCTCCGACTGGCTGGAGCAACAAGGCAACTGGCAACCGGCAAGCGAAAATATCGCCGTTCAGATCCGCCTGCTGCATCGCGTCTGCCAGGCCCGCAGTGCCTGGCGTACCGCACATGCGCTGGTGTTCCGCGACCGTCCGGATTACCGCTTCCTGTTGGGCGAAAAAGGCGAAGTACTGGATATCGTTACCGAACCGCGCCGCATCGCCAACCGCATCGTGGAAGAAGCGATGATCGCCGCCAACGTCTGCGCGGCACAGGTGCTGCGCGACACGCTGGGCTTCGGTATTTATAACGTCCACAACGGTTTCGACCCGGTCAGCATTGACCAGGCGGTCGCGGTACTGGAAAGCAATGGCATTCAGGCCGATGCTCAGCAACTGCTGACGCTGGACGGTTTCTGCATCCTGCGCCGTGAACTGGACGCGCAGCCGACCCAATTCCTCGACAGCCGCATTCGCCGCTTCCAGACGTTTGCGGAAATCAGCACCGTGCCGGGCCCGCACTTCGGTCTCGGTTTGGAGGCGTACGCCACCTGGACGTCGCCGATCCGTAAATACGGCGATATGGTTAACCATCGGTTGCTGAAAGCCGTCATCACCCAAAGCGCGGCGGAAAAACCGCAGGACGAGGTGACGCTGCAACTGGCCGAGCGCCGCCGCCTCAATCGCATGGCGGAACGCGACGTCAGCGACTGGTTGTACGCCCGTTTCCTGAAAGACAAAGCCGGCACCGACGCCCGCTTTACCGGTGAGATTATGGACGTTAATCGCGGCGGTCTGCGTGTACGTTTGCTGGAAAACGGCGCCACCGCCTTTATTCCGGCCTCGTTTATCCACGCGGTGCGCGACGAACTGGTGTGCAGCCAGGACACCGGCATCGTCACGGTGAAAGGCGAACCGGTTTACCGGCAGAGCGATACGCTGACGGTCATGTTGACCGAGGTACGGCTCGAAACCCGCAGCATCATCGCCAAACCGGCGGCCTGATTCGCGCCAGTCCCACGCCACCCAGCCGGGTGGCGTTTTTTTATCGCCGGATCGACCGTCGCCCTTTCCCTACACGATATTGCGACATAACGGAGATGTGAACATGAAAAGAATCACACTGGGCAACAGCACTCTGTCAGTCCCGAACATTGCGCTGGGCTGTATGCGGCTGGCGGGCAAGACGCAGCAAGAAGCGGTCACCTTGCTGCAGACGGCGCTCGACGCCGGCATCGATTTCTTTGATCATGCCGATATCTACGGCGGCGGGCGTTCTGAAGAAATGTTTGCGGCGGCGGTGCGTCAGGCGGGCATACCCCGCGACCAACTGCTGATTCAAAGCAAATGCGGTATCCGCCCCGGCTTTTTCGATTTTTCCAAAGCGCACATTATCGCCGCGGTGGAAGGCAGCCTGAAACGCCTGAACACCGACTACCTCGATACCCTGCTGCTGCACCGCCCGGATACGCTGTGCGAGCCGGATGAAGTCGCCGCCGCGTTCGACGAACTGGAAGCCAGCGGCAAGGTCCGCCATTTTGGCGTCAGTAATCAGGCGCCGTTACAGGTTGAATTACTGAAAACCGCCGTGCGCCAGCCGCTGCTCGCCAACCAGTTGCAGCTCAGCATCATGCACACGCCGATGATCGACGCGGGTCTCAACGTCAACATGACCCACGCGCCATCACTTCATCACGACGGTATGGTGCTGGAATACAGCCGCTTGCAGGGCATGACGATTCAGGCGTGGTCGCCCTTCCAGTATGGTTTTTTTGACGGCGTATTTGTGGATAACGACAAATTCCCGCAACTGAACGCCACGCTAAGCCATATCGCCGGCCAGTACGGCGTCTCCACTACCGCGCTGGCGGCAGCCTGGATTTTGCGCCACCCGGCCAGTATGCAGGTGGTCGTCGGCAGTATGGACCCACAGCGCCTGCAAGATATCGCCACGGCGTCTGAACTGCGTATCAGCCGCGAAGAGTGGTACGAAATCTACCGCGCCGCCGGTAATAAATTACCCTGATATTCCTTCACATTCCCTTGCCCGGCGTCCGTCGGGCCGTTTTTCGCCACCGATGACAACACACCTTCCCGCAAGCCGATGCATCACCACGGTCGGCGTTGTCGTGTTGCCGTATGCCGGCCGCTCTCGCTCTCCCCGCCGTGACGGCAAACAAAAAACTTTATTCACGACAAAATATATTCTTGCTCACATTTTTCTCTTGTCATAACCACGCCGATTAATCACTGCACTATGGTTATTTATTGATATCACAATATTTATTGATATCCCGACGTCGATGAGGCTCGGTATTTATGATGTCTCGCGTTATCCGTTTCGCCGCAAGGCGACGCCTTGACAGGCCGTCAGACATTGCCGACGGCCAGGCATAACCACCAGTCAGGAGTCTGTGAGATGAAAACCATCAAAAATATGTCGATATGGATAGCCGTTGCTATCGCGGGCGCTATAGCGTTCGCCATGCTGGCGCTGAGTCAGGGGGAGCATGTCAGCGCCGTCTGGCTGGTCATCGCCGCGGTCGCGTGTTACAGCATCGCCTATCGTTTCTACAGCTTGTTTATTGCGAGTCGGGTATTTGAACTGGATGACCGTCGCCTGACGCCCGCCGAACGCCACAACGATGGGCTGGATTACGTCCCAACGAATAAGTGGGTGTTGTTCGGTCACCACTTTGCCGCCATTGCCGGTGCAGGCCCGTTGGTGGGGCCGATTCTGGCGGCGCAAATGGGTTTCCTGCCGGGAACATTGTGGATACTGATTGGCGTCATGCTGGCCGGTGCGGTACAGGATTTTCTGGTGCTGTTTATCTCCACCCGGCGTGATGGCCGCTCCCTGGGCGAAATGGCGCGACAGGAATTAGGGTCGTTCGCCGGCGTGGTCACCATGCTGGGCGCACTGGGGGTGATGATCATTATTCTGTCGGCGCTGGCGCTGGTGGTGGTCAAAGCATTGACCAACAGCCCGTGGGGGATGTTTACCATTGCGGCCACCATCCCGATTGCGCTGTTTATGGGCGTTTATATGCGTTTTCTGCGGCCGGGTAAAATTGCCGAAGTGTCGCTGATCGGTTTTGTGCTGATGATGATGGCGATTATCTACGGTGGCGACATCGCCGCGCATCCTTACTGGGGGCCGTTTTTTACGCTGAAAGGCACAACGCTGACCTGGGTGCTGGTGATTTACGGCTTTGTCGCCTCGGTGCTGCCGGTCTGGCTATTGCTGGCACCGCGCGATTACCTGTCCACGTTTCTGAAGATCGGCGTGATCGTCGGGCTGGCGATCGGCATCCTGTTTGCCATGCCGGAACTGAAAATGCCCGCCGTCTCGCGCTTTATCGACGGTAGCGGGCCGGTGTTCTCCGGCAGCCTGTTCCCGTTCCTGTTCATCACCATCGCCTGCGGCGCTATCTCCGGCTTCCATGCGCTGGTCTCCAGCGGTACTACGCCCAAACTGGTTGAGCGCGAAAGCCACATCCGGTTTATCGGTTACGGCGCCATGTTGATGGAATCGTTCGTGGCCATCATGGCGCTGATTTGTGCGTCGGTGATCGACCCTGGGGTGTATTTCGCCATGAACGCGCCCGCCGCGCTGATCGGCACCACGGTAGAAAACGCCGCGCAGGTGATCAGTAGTTGGGGGTTCGTCATCACACCATCCGATCTGGCGAACATCGCCAAAGATGTTGGCGAATCCTCGATTCTGTCTCGTGCCGGCGGCGCACCGACCTTCGCCGTCGGCATGGCGCATATCATCACCGATATTTTTAATAGCCGGGCCATGATGGCATTCTGGTATCACTTTGCCATCCTGTTTGAAGCGCTGTTTATTCTTACCGCCGTCGATGCCGGTACTCGCGCCTGTCGGTTTATGGTGCAGGACCTGGCCGGGTTAGTGGTGCCGAACATGGGCAAAAGCCACTCCTGGCTGGGGAATATGGCCGGCACCACCGTGGCGGTAGCCGGTTGGGGATTCTTTGTCTATCAGGGCGTGATTGACCCGCTCGGCGGGATCAATACGTTGTGGCCGCTGTTCGGCATCGGTAACCAGATGCTGGCGTCGATGGCGCTAATCCTCGGCACGGTGGTGTTGTTCAAGATGAAAAAACAGCGCTACGCGTGGGTGACGATGCTTCCTACCGCCTGGCTGTTCATTACCTCGATGACCGCCGGCTGGCAGAAAATTTTTCACGAAAAACCCAGCATTGGTTTTCTGGCGCAGGCCAAACGTTTCTCAGCCGGCATTGAATCCGGCACGTTGATAGCACCAGCCAAAAACATGCAGGATATGACGACGATTGTCTTTAGCAACCAAATCAACGCCATGCTGTGCGGTTTCTTCATGCTGGTTGCGGTCACGATGCTGGTCGCCGCGTTCTTCGCCATCCGCCGGGCGCTGCACAGCGACAAACCCACGACGAATGAAACCACAGCGGCATGGCGGCAGGAGGCGCATAACGGCTGACGTCCATCCATCAGCAACCGGATGATATACAAGGCGAACGCCCTTCTCGCGTGGCTCACGCCTCCCGGATGTCGGGAGGCGTGGTGCGATGGTGGTGTGATTAGTGTGATTAATGATGTACGGCCTGCTGCTCCACCTTATCCTGCTCATCGTCCCCTTGCGGCACCGTACCATCGCCGCCTTTGACACGTTTTGACCACATCGCCGTGATGATCGGCACTAAAACCGAGGTCACAATCACTGATGTCGCCACCAGCGTAGTCGCCGCCGGCGCCACCGGCTTAAACGCCGGGACCATTTCCGCAATCAGTACCGGCGTCGCCACCGCCGCCCCGGCTGAGCTGGATGCAGCAATGCCCGCCGTACCGTCACCGCCGCCCAGAACTTTATCCGCCAGTATCAACGGAATACCGGTAATAATGATCACCGAAATCCCCAACAAGACTCCCAACAATCCGGTCTGACCGATTACGCTCAAATCAATGGTGTTACCGAGTGCGAAGGCGAAAAAGGGGATAAGCGTTTGCACTGCCCGGCTGAAAAATTCGCGTAATTCCGGGTCGAGGTTCCCCAGCGCAAACCCCACCAGAAACGGCAACACGGCACCGACAAACACATGCGGTTCAAAGGAAGCAATGCCGGCCGTGCCGAGAATAACCATCGTCATCAATGGGCCGGACTCCAGCGACATCAGCACGAATGCGCCGGATTCCTCTTTAGTGCCGTACTGCTGCATGATCGACGCATATAACCCGCCGTTGGTCATATCCATCGCCGCCACCAGCGCCAGGGTGGATAACCCGGCAAAAAAGCCGACCTCTACCCCATTCTCCGGCAAAATACGGGACGCTACCGCCGCAACGACCCAGGCTACGGCAATTTTCGTCACGACCAGCGTGCCGGATTTGCGCAATACCGTTCCGGTGGCGCTCAACTGAATCGACGCTCCCATACAGAAGAACCACACCGCCAGAATCGGCACCGTGCCGCTTACCAAACCGTTGGTAAAGGACCCGAAATACTTACCGGCTCCCGGCGCAAAGGTATGGCACAACGCGCCGAGAAACAGCGGTACCAGCATCATGCCGCCCGGAATCTTTTCGATAGAACGTTTGATATGCATAGGATTGATTGCCTGAAGAAGGGGGATAAAAACCATGAGCAACACAGGCGTTACCCGCCATGATTTTCAGCATGACGAGGTAACGCCTGTTCAGCCCACCCGAAGGCCGGGCTGTGCCACATCCGTGTACGACTTCGCCGGCGACGAAGAAAACCGCTCCAGGGACACAGGCCAAACACTTCTCAGTGCTGAAGGTAGACGTTTAGTTGCGGGATAAAAGTGATCGCCTGCAAATAAATAAAACAATGTTTCTATTTTTATAGATCATTATTTTATTTATTGCATTCAGGGAGGAGAAACGCCCTCCCCGGCAAAGAGGATGAATGGAATGCGTATATCTGTACCGGATATAAATTGAGTCATTGCCCGTAGTAGGCATTCTTCCCGTGTTTGCGCAGATAGTGTTTGTCCAACAGTACGGGCTGCATCGGTTCCAGCGCTGGGGTCAACTGGCGCGAGAAAATCCCCATGTAGGCAATCTCTTCGAGCACCACCGCGTTGTGCACCGCATTGTGCGCGTCGGCTCCCCAGGCAAACGGGCCATGGGCATTAACCAGCACCGCCGGAATATCTTGTGGCGATAGACCTCGGTCACGGAAAGTCTCCACAATCACCTGACCGGTTTCCCACTCATAGCGACCGTTGATTTCCGCATCTGTCATCAGCCGGGTACAGGGGATGGGGCCATAGAAATAGTCGGCATGGGTCGTCCCCCACGGCGGCAAATCTTTACCCGCCTGCGACCAGATAGTGGCATGTCGGGAATGCGTATGGACAATCCCCCCCAACGATGCGAAAGCCAGATACAGCGCGCGGTGGGTATCGGTATCGGAAGAGGGTTTACGTCGCCCTTCCACCACCTGACCGGTTTCCAACTCCACCACCACCATATCCTGCACGGTCATCATGTCGTACTCCACACCCGAAGGTTTAATCACCATCAGGCCACGTTCACGATCCACTGCGCTCACGTTCCCCCAGGTGAACGTCACCAGTTGATGCCGGGGTAAAGCCAGATTAGCTTCAAGCACCTGAATTTTCAGTTCTTCCAACATCGTCTGCCCTCCTGTGTGATTTGCCTTATTCTCACGTTGGGCTATCGGCACAGGTATGGGCTGAATGGCTGAAAAACAGGCTGTGTTCTGCTGGGACGCCAGAAAAGGGATCACGCTGGCGCAGCGCGGCTGATAAAGACGGATACAACATCGCCAGCACACTGTGAATTAAGAGTTTTTCACCTGTTACGCTATTAGACGGTAATTATACTGGCAGCCAGATATACACAGCGCGTCACGGCACTCGCACTCGTCACGTTGCCATGACAACAAGATTCCTCATGGCGGCGAAAAGCTTAGCCGTGGAATATGAACAACTGGAGAAAAACCATGCAGATCAATAAAAAACTGACAACAGCCGTGCTCGCTATGGTGATAGTCAGCACACTGGCGGGCTGCGCCGGCATGAACAAACGTCAGCGTAATACGGCCATCGGCGCCGGTATCGGCGCGCTCGGCGGCGCGGTGTTGACCAACGGCAGCACGCTGGGCACCGTTGGCGGCGCAGCGGTAGGCGGTATCATTGGTCACCAGACGACAAAATAACGTATCGTCTTAATCAAACAGGCTCCCGAGGGAGCCTCAGACTGCTGACAAACGCATTAAGTACAGGATGAAGCATCTTTCCGGCGTCAAAAACTGTGCTGAGGTGGGCGACT